>CALVER010000015.1 GCA_944326625.1 Candidatus Gastranaerophilales bacterium
AGCGGAAGACGGGACTCGAACCCGCGACGTCAACCTTGGGAAGGTTGCATTCTACCACTGAATTACTTCCGCATACCTTTAGTATATCATAAAAATTTTTAATGTTTCTTTTTGCTATAACACTTCCATCGGTTCAATTATAAATTCCACAATGCAGGTTTTGTTATCCGCAAATGCTTTTTCCAATGCCGGCAGAATTTCGCTGCGGTTATGAACACGCAAGCCTTTCAAACCGTAGCTTTCGGCGATTTTCATGAAATCGGGATTTGAAATTTTGGTCTCAAAATACCTTCCGTCACATTGTTTTTCCTGCAGTTGACGAACCATGCCGAGATAGCCGTTATTCAGTATGAGAATTTTTACGGGCAAATCATAGTCGCGGCAGGTAGCCAATTCCTGCAAATTCATCTGAAAAGACCCGTCGCCCGCAACGCACACAACCGGTTTTGAATTATCATACACAGCCGCCCCGATTGCCGCGGGAAAACCAAACCCCATAGTACCCGAGCCGCCGGAGGTCAGGAATTTTCCGGGCTTTGAAAAATGCAGGTTCTGCGCTGCCCAGAGCTGATGCTGACCGACTTCCGTTGTCACGGTCAAATCTTTTCCGCAAATAAATTTGTCCAGCTCCCGCATAACTTCAAATGATTGCAGCATGTTGGTTTTTGCCTCACGCTTAACGTTCAGGGCGCGGAATCTTTCCGTGTCACCCCATTCGGCAGAAAAAGAAATACCCGCAAGCGACTTAATCATTTCCGCCAGAATAATTTTCGCATCGCCCGTTATAAAGTCGTGCGCCTTAATTACGCGCGAAATTTCACGCTCATTTATGTCAAGCTGCATGAATTTCTTCTCTAAATCAGTCTTTTCAAAGCAGCAGGTAATTCTGTCATTAAACCTTGCGCCGATTGAAAAAATCAAATCACTCTCTTTAATCACGGCATTTGCGGCTCTGTCACCGAAAATGCCTATCATGCCGAAATAGTTTTCATCTTCTGCAGGGTAAACGCCAAGCCCCATCATAGTCGTTACAACAGGGAATTTCAGGATTTTGTTAAGCTCTCTCACCTCTTTATAAGCATCTTTAGCCCCGCCGCCCGTCACGATTACCGGACGTTTTGCAAGGGAAAGCTCTTTAAGAATATTTGTAACATCAACAGCCGCTTCACATGCCGGTGCCGTATCAGGGCTGCCCTTAAATTCAGCGTTTTCATAGAGAATATTTTTTGCCAGATCAACGACAACAGGGCCTTTTTTGCCGGATATTGCGGTATTAAAGGCGTCATAAAGAGTTTTTTCAAGCTCTTTGACTGATTTAACCTGATAAACTTTTTTGGTGCATGAGCGCGTAATATCGCAGATATCAGCCTCCTGAAACGCGTCTTTGCCTATTAAATCCGCCGTAACCTGACCTGTCAAAACCACAAGCGGCGCGCCGTCAAGGTAGGCGTTTACAATTCCGGATACGGTATTTGTAGCGCCGGGGCCTGAGGTTACAAGGACAACGCCGGCTTTGCCGCTCACTCTTGCGTAACCCTCTGCCGCATGTACGGCTGCCTGTTCGTGGCGCACAAGAATATGCTGTATTTCGTTTTGTTTATAAAGTTCGTCGTATATTTTTAAAACTATGCCGCCGGGGTAGCCGAAAATCTTTTCAACTCCCAAATTTTGCAGGGTTTTAACTATAATTTCGGCACCTGTCAGTGTTTTTGTTTTTAACAAATTTTCCATAATCAAATTTTAGCACAAAAAAGCCTGCGCGAGGCAGGCTTTTTTTTATTATTCGCTGATTAATTCGTTCCACAATTGTTTTTTGTGTTCGATTTTCTTTTGAGCTGCTTCGCGTTTTTTCTGCTGTTCAGCCTGTTGTTTTTCTCTTTCAAGTCTTGCAGCTTCCTGTTGTTTTTTGTAATCTTCTTGTTTTTGCTGCATTTCAGCTTCTTTTTGGTTAATTTTGTCGGTTGTCTGCTGTGCCCAATCGCCTAAAGGACCTGCAAAAGCGCCTGCTGCCGTAAACATAACGATAAGTGATGCAATTAATGTTTTTTTCATAAATTTTCTCCTTTATTCCTCAAGCAGTATTCTCAACTGCTCTTTCTTTTCCTCTAAACGTTTCTGGTTGGCTTCGTAAATTTCCTGACGTTTTCTTTGTTCTTCAAGAATTTTTTGTTCGCGTTCGGCTTTTTTCGCCTCATATTTTCTTTGCTGCGCTTCGTTTTTAGCTTGAATATCGTCAACTTTCGCCATTACATCGTCGTTAAACTTCCAGAGCTTATCAAAAAACGAGGTTATGGGATTGTCGGCTGCAAACGCAGGCGCTGCAAGCATTATAACTGCCAATAAAACTACCGGAATTTTTTTCATAAACCAACCTTTCTTGTTAAGATTATAACAATATTTTTAGTATTTTGCAATAATTTCGTCAATACCTTTTTTAGCAATTTGAAAAATTTGTAACATTTGGTCATATTCGTAAGGTTCGCCCTCGGCGGTTGTCTGGAATTCAATGATTTTGCCGCTTTTTGTCAGGACGACATTTGAATCGACCTGAGCGTGCGAATCTTCTTCATAATTCAAATCAAGTCTGACATCCCCGTTGATAATTCCTGCCGAAATTGCCGCAACAGGTTCTATTATGGGATTTTCATGCAAAGTGCCTTCGGCAAGAAGTTTTTCAACAGCGTCTTTAAGCGCCAGAAAACCTCCGCAAATGCTTGCGGTTCTTGTTCCTCCGTCTGCCTGAATTACGTCCGCATCAATTGTTATTGTCAAATCCGGCATTTTGGTTAAATCAACGGCAGCTCTGAGGCTTCTGCCTATAAGCCGCTGGATTTCCTGAGTTCTGCCTGAAATTTTTGTACGTTCTCTCTGGCAGCGCGTGTTTGTTGATGAAGGCAAAAGGGAATATTCTGCCGTAACCCAGCCTCTTGGGTCGTCTTTTTCCATCCATTTCGGTTTTGCGTGTTCGACCGATGCAGTTACAATCACCTTTGTTTCCCCGAATTCCGCAAGAATTGATCCGGGGGCATGTTTTGTGTATCCGTGCGTGAATTTGATTTCACGGGTTTCGTTGTTTTTTCTGTTTTCTCTCATATATTCATCCTCTCGTAATCCCACATATAAATTTGTCCGCAGTATCTGCACACAGCGCATTCGTTCATAAATCTTAAATCCGGCACAAATGTATAGCCGTCAACCGTAATCTCTATTTCGTTTTTGGAATTGTATCGCTGCTCAAAATGTTTGTCACCCTTATAATCCGGCGCAAACATTAATTCAAATTTATCAACTGATTTGCAATTTTTACATATAAACATTATTTCTTTTCGGATTTTTTGCCTGATAAATTTTTGTACCACAAAGTCCAGCAAATGCTTCTCATCGGAAGCGTCAGCCCTGCTGCCGTAAACAATACCGTTGATGCAAGAATTTCTTTTGCGACAGTCAAAGGTGTTATTGTCTGAAGCTTGAAGTATTCAAGCGTATTGTTGATTTCATTCAAAGGAAGCGTTGATGCCCAGTTTTCAAAAATTCCGCGTAAAAAGTCGCCGAGCTTTACAATATCCGCTAAAGCTGCCGCGCCCCAATTTATCAGATAATGCGAAATCAATGTCAAAATCGTCATAATCAAAAATGTTCTGGCAAAATTCCCCTTTATAAGGTTAAAACTGCGCTTGAAACACCCCGTGACACCCGCCTCAGGCTCAAACGTAAAGATTTGAAACACAAGTATAAAATAAATGAAAAAGATTAATCCCAGAACCCAGAATAGCGGATTTATTGCTATTAGGGACAGAATGCTTATTATAAGAAGCAAAATAATAAAGCTTCCCGTGCGCGTTGTCACAACCTGATTGTGTGCCTTGAAGTCGTATAATTTCCCCGTTGTAATGACGGCATCCGTCATGGAATTCAGGGCAACATATGCCACCAGAAAATCCCAAAACGCCTTTAAAAATACCGCAAACCCCGGTAATGTCAAAAGCACAAGGCAAAAAGTCACAGTCGTGAAATTATTCAAAAATTCATGCTCCACGGTCAAATCCGGAAGCGATTGTATAAACCAGCCAGTCAATCCGAAAATCAACGCAATACCGATTATCTGTCCGAATACCGGAAAAAGCATATATTGCGTGAATTTCAAAAAATTCGTGAAATATATCTTTAACCCCTCGCCCAAAACATTCCAAATACTGTCTTTTATCTTGAATTTCGCCATATTTTCTCCTTTGATGTATAATAATTTTATTACAAATAAGTTTAAAAAAACAATGATAGATTACAAAGAATTAATAAAGAGTTTTACTGAAGAAGATTACAAAGCGCACAGGGTGAATTTGCACATCCACACAAACTACTCGGACGGTGCCGGCGACTTTGCCTCCCTTGTAAGGCAGGCAGATGGCTACAAGGCAATTGCGATTTCTGACCACAATACGATTGAAGGTTACCTTGAAAACCCCGTTCCTGAAAACGTCATCCCCGCGGTTGAATTTGATGTCTGGTGCGGATACGTGTTTATGCACCTTCTGGCATACGGAATTGACGTGACTTCCGACGCTTTGAAACCTTTTCTTGCTAAATCCAAAAAAGAAACAGAGCTTGATATTGTGCGCATTTTTGCAAAACGCGATATAAAAAAACTTATTGAAGCAATCCACGTCTCAGGCGGAATTGCGGTAATTGCGCATCCGGCATGCTGCTGGGCGTTCAGCCTTGACAGGTTTTTCAAAAAATTGAAATCCCTCGGGCTTGACGGCGCGGAAGTTTTTTACCCCTATGAGCGCCACAGGGGTATAATTAAATTCCATACGGTCGCTGCGGTTAAAAAAGCAGCCGAAAAATACGGGCTGATTATGACCGGCGGAACAGACCTCCACGGAGAAGTGCTGTAAAAATAAAGTTATTAAGACGTTAAGTCGTTAAGTCGTTAAGTCCATTTCATTTATTAATCTTAGCAAAATATTACCAAAATAGCTCTTAGTAAAGAACTTAACGTCTTAACGTCTTAATAACTTAACGACTTTTTATCGTGCCTTTGTCAACTTCACAATGACATGTAGAGCTGCACTTACTGCCTTATTATCTTTCCGGAACCAGCACGGATATTACGGCATTATTAATGTTGAGATATTTTTTGATTACGCTGTTCAAATCCTCAACCGTAATGTTTTCCAGATCGTTCAGATAATGCTCGATAATCTTTAAATCGCCGCAAACCGTCATATAGTAGCCGATGTTTTCGCCGATTTCTGAAACGGTTTCCGCTGAATACGCGAATTTTGATTTGGTCTTTTTCTTTGCTTTCAAAAGCTCTTCCTCCGTAATCGGAACAGTCAAAAGCTTTTCCAGCTCTTTTTTAATCAAATCAAGCGCTTCGGCTTTCTTTTCGGGTTTAAAATTAGCCTGAATAAAGAAATTATCGCCGTCTTTGAACTGGTAATGCTCTGAATTTATCATGTTAAAAATCGGATCAGGCATTTTTTCAACAAGGTTTTGGTAAAGCCTTGAACTTGTGCCGTCGCCGAAAATCAGACAGATTAAGTCAAGACAAATTGAGTCTTTCAAATCGTTTGCGCGCGGCCCGAGCCAGCCGAGCATGGCGTAAGATGTATTGATGTGTGAGGTTTGCTCAATATATTTGGTTTCCGTAACCGGCAAATCCTGTTCGTGAGATTGAACCGGTTTGTTTTCACGGCCTTTGAAGTCAAATTCTTTTTCAAGTTTTTTCAGAATTTCATCGTGATCAAAGTCGCCTACAACAATTGTTGTCATATTTTCCGGGGTATAGAAATTTTTGTAGTAATTCATTATATCGTCGCGCGTAACCTTTGAAATAATCTCGGGCGTGCCGATAACATCACGCTTGTAAGGATGTTTTGTGTACATGTTAAAATTACAGGCGTTGTAAACTTTTGTCCAGGATTGATCCTTACGCATCCGGATTTCTTCAATAACCACGTGGCGTTCGCGTTTGTCGGCAACCGTCGTGTCATTTAAATCAAACGGTGCGCCGATTTCTTCCTCCGGCAAAACAGGATCCAGCATCATATCCGCGTGAAGTTCGATCGCAAGGTTTAAATAACCGCAATTTTCGCCTTTCGGAAGGGTTACGTAATAAAATGTATAGTCTTTCCACGTTGCGGCATTTACTATCGCGCCTTTAGCCTCAAGCGTTCTGTCAAAATAACCCGCTTTGTGCCTGTGTGTCCCTTTGAACATCAAGTGTTCCAAAAAGTGCGAAATCCCGTTATTCCAATCATTTTCGTTTATGGAACCCGTTTTAACCCAGGTGCTTATGTTAACAAGGGTGCCTTCCTTATGTGCAAGAACAATTTTGTGGCCGTTTTCGCGTGTGTAAACTTCCACATCACGCGTTAAATACGGATATTTTACCGAAATTTTTTTCATATAACCTCTCTTATTTATTATTAATTATACCGCAAAAAGTTTTTTTGGTATATAATTAAATGTATGGATATTATTGAACGTTTAAAAAATAAAGTAATTGTTTCGGTACAGGCAATGCCGAGTGAGCCATTGTATCTTGAAAAGTGCATGGCAGCCATGATGAAATCAGTTGTAAAAGGCGGTGCCGGCGCACTGAGGGTTGCGGGAGTGCGGGATGTGAGAAACGCCAAGACACTTTTTGACGTTCCGGTAATCGGGATTACAAAACCTGACATTATTCCGGCGAATTACAAGGAAATTGTCTATATTACGCCCGAATTGAAAGACGTTATTGCGCTTATTGAAGCCGGCGCGGATATCGTTGCTTTTGACGGAACCCAAAGACCGCGCCCGAATAAAAATTCACTCGCTGAAATGATTAAATATATTCATATTAATAAAAGAACGGCCATGGCGGATATTTCGACCGTTGAGGAGGGAATAGAGGCCGCAAAACTCGGAGCGGATATTTTATCCACAACTCTCGCCGGCTATACGCTTGAATCAAAAGATTCGCCTCAGGGCCCTGACTTTCCGCTATTGGAAAAGCTCGTAAAATCAGTTGATGTGCCTGTTTTTCTCGAAGGAAGAATTTGGGAGCCGGCGGATGTCGACAAAGCTTTTGCGCTCGGCGCACATTCGGTTGTAATCGGCTCGGCAATTACACGCCCGCAGCTTATTACCAAACGCTTTGTACAAAGGGGGAACAATTAATGAAAAGGGCTCTGGCTATTGATGTCGGCGGGACTAAAATTTATTCCGCAATCGTAAATGTTAACGGCGAAATTATCTCGGATGTTGAAAAAACACCTACACCGAAAAATTATGAAGACATAATTTCAACCTTCAAAAGCATAATTTCCAAACACGAAAATGAGGTTGATGTTATAGCGTTTTCAACCTGCGGGGCAGTGAATAACGAAAACACACGTATACTGGGCTCTACGGGAAATATTGCGGGGCAATACCCCGCAACAAATTTTTTGGAATTGAGCAAAAAGCCCGTATTTTTGGAAAATGACGCCAATTGCGCAGCCTGGGCGGAATATAAAATCGGCGCGTCAAAAGACTGCCGCCATTCGATTATGCTTACGCTCGGGACAGGCGTGGGCGGCGGAATTATCGTTGACGGAAAGCTTTTGAAAGGCAAAAACGGAGCAGCCGGCGAAATGCATTTTAAATTGCGCACGGATAAACACAGAAAATGCACATGCGGCGCCTGGGACTGCTTTGAAATATATTGTTCCGGAACAGGCCTGAAACTTACGGCCGCAGAAATGTCTCAAAATCCAAAAATTACTACCTATGACGTAATCGGCGGGGTTGAGCTTAAAGATGAACTTATGATGAAAATTTTTAACCGCTGGCAGGATGACATTCTCGCAGGAATTATCGGGCTTGCAAATATCTTTGACCCTGATGTGGTGGTGCTTTCCGGGTCAATGGCTCAGTTCGTTGATACCCATTACCTCACAAAAATGGTTAACGAAGAAATAGTAACAACCCCCACGCGTGTTGTTAAGGCTGAAGCCGGCAACTATTCCGGCATGATAGGGGCGGCCCTTCTGGCATTTGATAAGTACGGGGTGTAAATTTTGGGCAAGTCAAAGAAAAGAAGTTTACATTTAGGAATTAACGACAGGTTTTCAAAGCTTTCCCGCGAAGAAGCAATTGAAACGGTTGTTGATATGCTTAAAAACGGTGACAAGGATGTCTATGCGCTCGTAACCCTTTTCGGGCTTACGGCTGAAGAAATTCTTGAAGCCGGCGCAAGTTATGAATCCGTAATAGGTATGGGGAATATTTTATTGTGAATAAATTAAAATTCTGGTGGAACTTTTCAAGAGCTTTTGCTCTGCCCGTGACTGTAATGTCGTGGCTTTCGGTATTTGTGTACGCCCTGATATCAGGCGGTAACCCGTTTTTGGGAATTCTTGCACTTATCGGAATTTGTTTTGCCCATCTGGCGGCAAATATTTTTGATGATTATTTTGATTACAAAATTTTATCAAAAGACGAAAAATACCTCAAATCCGCTCAGGTGTGCAAATGTAAATTTATTACGGACGGTTTTGTTACCCATAGGGTAACATTTTTTGCGGGAGTAATTTGTTTGATAATTGCGGCGTGTTTCGGAGGACTGCTGGCGTTTTTAAGCGGTGCGGGCGTAATTTTGATTGCGCTTCTGGCATGTGTGTTTGTAATTTTTTATTCAAAATTTACATTTATCGGACTTGGGGAATTTGCAGTTGGAATTACGTACGGGCCTTTACTGTTTGAGGGTGTTTATTACGTGATGACAGGGACGTTTTCAGCGGATGTTTTAATTTTGTCACTGGCTGTTTCGCCTTTTGTAATCGCGTTTTTGTACACGCATACAATTTTGGATTACGACGGGGATTTATGCTCTCACAAAAAGACTCTGGCCTGCTCGTTTGCGGATAAAAATGATGCCCTCAGGGTTCTGGCGGCTTTTTACGCGGAAGGGTATATTTTTATGGCGGTTTTTGCATACTTAACGCATATTTACACTGTCCTGATTTCATTTTTGGCAGTACCTTTGATTTACCTTTTATACAAAAGCCTTGCGGTGTATAATCGTGATAAAAACTTTGTACCGGAGGTTAAATGGTGGAATTACCCTTTGGGAAACTGGGCGCATATTGAAAAAGAGGGTACTCAAAGTTTTTATTTAAGACTTTATCTGGCGCGTAATATTACAACTTACTTTACAATACTTGTTTGTATTGCATTTGTACTTGAAAAATTCCTCAAAATTTGATACTCTTAAATAAAAAGTGAGGACAAAATGAGTACAAATCAATCACAAAAACCGTTAACAACAACAGTAAATTCACTCGGACACATTGAAATCGGCGGATGCGACACGGTAGAACTTGCCAAAAAATACGGCACGCCTTTGTATGTTCTGGACAAGGCCACAGTGGAAAGCGCTTGCAGCGAGTATAAAACCGCATTCGGGCGATACGCAAAAATCCGTCCGATGTATGCGTCAAAAGCCTTGTGCACCATTGCAACCGCAAAATTAATAGCAAAAATGGGTTTTGGATTTGATGTTGTATCAGGCGGGGAGCTTTATACGGTATACAAAGCCGGCGTTAATATGTCAGAGGTTATTTTTAACGGAAATAACAAGTCTTATGACGAGCTTTCGCTCGCAGTTGAGCTGAATACCGGCAGAATTTCCGTCGACAATTTTTCGGAGCTCGAAATGCTCAATAAAATTGCAGTAGCTCAAAACAAACAAGTCAAAATTCACCTGAGAATTGCCCCGGGAATTGAATGCCACACCCACGAATATATCCAAACCGGCCGGATTGATTCAAAATTCGGGTTTGACCTCTCACAAATCGACAGGGCTATAACATATATTTTGGGCAAGTATAGAAACCTTGAGTTGGTCGGACTTCACACCCATGTCGGCTCCCAGATTTTTGACAATAAAATATATGTGGACGAAATCGAAATTCTGTATAAAGAAATGGCCCGCATACGTGAAAAATTTGTGCTGTGCCTCGGCGAAATCAACATCGGCGGCGGCCTTGGAGTTAAATATACGGAAGCCGACAACCCGCCTTCCATTAAAGAATTTGCGGATACAATTATGACTGCGCTTGTAAATGCATCTGAAAAATACAATATCAGGCTGCCGTTTGTCTATATAGAACCGGGCAGAAGCATAGTTTCACCCGCCGGCGTAACCCTCTACACAATCGGTTCCCAAAAACAGATTCCCGAAGGCAAAAAATATATTGCAATTGACGGCGGTATGGCCGATAACCCCCGTCCCGCAATGTACGAGGCTGAATATTTTGCAGAAATCGCCAATAAATCAGCGTCCATAGAAAATTTACAAACGGTAACAATTGCCGGAAAATTTTGCGAATCAGGCGACATTTTAATAAAAAATATTCAACTCCCTAATCCCGAAAAAGGCGACATTTTATGCGTGTTTAACACCGGTGCGTATAATTTTTCCATGGCATCTAATTACAATCGCGTACAAAAACCTGCCATGGTACTTGTAAATAATTCACAATCTGATATTATAGTATATAGAGAGACGTTGGATGATTTAATCTCCCGTGATGTTATTTTGGATGGGTTAGAATGATTTCAGAAATTTCAGCATATTTTCAAAGTTTATTGGCGCCTATGGATTTGGCGTTCAATTGGACTAACCTTGCTGAAATCGGCGTTATCATTGCAATTTTGTGGTTCTTTTATAAAAAATTCATCAAAAATACCCAGTCCGAAAAATTTGTAAAAGGCGCGTTTTTCCTTGTATTTTTATGGATTTTCAGCGAAATTCTGATAAGATTTGACCTGAAAATTATCGGCGTTTTCCTGAAATCTGTCGTAACCCTTGTATCTTTAAGCTTAATCGTAATTTTCCAGCCGGAATTGAGACGGCTTTTGGGATTTTTGGGACAGGTGGATTTTATAAACAAACTCTTTGACAACTCCAAAAAAGCTGACAGCAAACGGATTGATGTTGTAAAAGAAATTATCGAATCCGTAAAATATTTTTCCAAATCGCACACGGGCGCTTTGATAGTATTTCAGGATGATTTAAGCAACACATATTATGATGTGGGGACAGAATTAAACGCAGATGTTTCGACGGAACTTTTGCTGACGATTTTCCACCCGAACACTCCGCTGCATGACGGCGCTGTCGTGATTAACGGTGACAAAATCATCTCGGCGGGCGTTCTTCTGCCGCTTACTGAGGATCCGAAATTAAGCTGGAAATACGGCACCCGGCACCGCGCTGCTATCGGAATGTCCGAGGTTAGCGACGCTGCATGCCTTGTTGTTTCGGAAGAAACAGGCGATGTGTCCGTTTGTATTGACGGAACTTTGAAAAAATACGAGGATCTTGTTACTCTTAAAACCGATTTGGAAAATATTCTCGGGGTCGCTCCCTCCGACGATAAAAAAACTGTTTTTAAGCTGAACAATTTTATAACGATAAAGAAGAAATAACATGCAGACAAAAAACATTCCGTTAAAATTCAGAATATTATTGATAATCCGCAAAATGCTTTTTTTAACAATCGGGGCATTTATTGCGGCAGCTGCGATTGAAGGTTTTTTGCTGCCGAATAACATTATTGACGGCGGCGTTATCGGTATTTCAATGATTGCGAGCTATCTGACCGGCAAAAACCTTGGTCTGCTTGTGGTTTTGATTAACTTCCCTTTCATCTGTCTTGCTTTTACGAAAATGGGGAAAAAATTTGTTTTGCAGACATTTTATGCGATTATAATGTTTTCGCTGGCGCTGAATATATTTCACGGGCATCAGGCAACGGAAGATTTGCTTCTGGCAACGGTATTCGGCGGGATTATCCTCGGCGCGGGCGTCGGCATAATCCTTAAAAACGAAGGTTCGCTTGACGGTACGGAAATCCTTTCGCTTGTTTTGTCGAAAAAATGGGGATTTTCGGTCGGTGAATTTATTATGGGGATGAATATTTTCATCTATTCCGGCGCGGGGCTTGTTTTCGGCTGGGGCAAAGCAATGTATTCAATGCTGACTTATTTTATTGCGTATAAGGTTATTGATATAGTGATTGAAGGGCTTAACAGCTCCAAATCCGTCAGGATTATCAGCGATAAGTCGTATGAAATCGGACAAACTCTTATTGATAAACTTGATATCGGAATTACCTATATTTACGGGCAGGGCGGCTATTCCAAGGTCGATAAAACAATGATTTACTGCATTATTTCCCGCCTTGAAATGTCTAAAATGAAGGAAATCGTCCGCGAAATTGACCCCAACGCATTTATGTCAATTGTCGACGTTCACGAAACCTACGGCGCCAGACTCAAAAAACGGGTTAATAAGATATAATTACTAAGATAATTAGTAAAGTAAGTAAAGTGAGTGGCGTGAGTGAAGTGAGGTTTGTGTCATCCCGCACTTGTTGCGGGATCTTAATTCTTGCCCCCTCTCCCGTAGGGCGAGGGGTAATATGTCCGGCAGGCTTATCTTTTTTCGTGCTGGTAAGCCCAGGCCGAGTGGTTATGAATGCTTTCAAAAGCTTCGCATTCAACCTCAAATTCTTTGACGGCTTTGTGTTTGCGAAGTTTAACAACAACGTCGCGCAATACGTCTTCAACGAATTTAGGGTTATCCCATGCCTTTTCCGTAACAAATTTTTCGTCTTTGCGTTTTAAAAGCGGGTAGACAGGGCAGGACGCACAGCCTTCCACAAGTTCTATCAAATCCTCCAGCCAAATATGTTCAGCCTCGTCATAAGAAACTTTCACGGCAATATAGGCTCTCTGGTTGTGTGCACCGTTTTCGGAAATCTCTTTTGAACACGGGCAAAGCGTTGTCACAGGCACCACAACGCCCAGAATAAATTTGTAATCCCTCTCAATAATCCGCCCTTCAAATGAGCATTCATAACTCATAGGGGCGCTGAAACCCGTAACGGGCGCCGATTTATCAATAAAATACTTGAATTTAAATTCCAATTCACCGCTTTGGGCATGAAGTTTTTTGATAATCTTTTCAAGGCAGCCTTTTATGTCAACGCCCAGAAGATTTTTGGTCTGCCATTCGCTCAAAACTTCCACAAACCGCGACATGTGGGTTCCTTTGTATTTTTTAGGCAAAGAAACACTCACCCTGGCTTTTGCGCAGACAGTTTGGTTGGAATTGTTTTTGCGCTGGATAATCAGCGGCACTTCTATGTGTTTTATCCCGACTTTTTGGATATCGACGTCTCTTGTATCTTCCAGATTTTGAATATCTTTCATACTCGGATTATATCATGAAAAATTCCGCCGCATAACCTCTGTTTACAACTCGTTTTGTTTGAAGTATGATTTTGGAGAAAACAGGGGAATAAATAAAGGACACAAAATGAGCAAATATTTATTGGAAATCGGAACGGAAGAATTACCCTACAGGTTTATACCCTCTGCAATTGAGCAGTTGAGGACGGGTTTTGAAAACTTTTTAAACACTAATAAAGTCGGGTTTGATAAAATTGACGTTTATGCAACCCCGCGTCGTCTGGCGGTTATCGTTGCAGGACTTGACGCGAAAAGTCCGGACGAAGAAAAAATTATTAAAGGCCCCATTAAAAAAGTCGCTTACGACGAAAACAGCAATCTTACCCGCGCCGGTGAAGGTTTTTTGAATAAAAACGGGCTTAAACCCTCTGATATCTATATCGAAAACGATTACATCCACGCAAAAATTACTATAAAAGGCAAATCCGTTGTTGAATTGCTGCAGGAAAATGTCCCGTCAATAGTGATGAAACTTCAAGGTTCGCATTTTATGCGCTGGGGTTATAACGATGAAAAATTTTCCCGCCCTATTCGCTGGATTGTGTCAGTTTTGGACAGGGACGAGGTTAAAATAAAAATTATCGACAAAGAATCGTCAATTTATTCGCGCGGCCACAGGTTTGCCCAGCAAAAAGTTATGATAGGGCATCCGGATGATTACGTGGAAACAATGCGCAATGCCTGCGTTATCGTTGACCAGAACGAAAGAAAACAGCTTATTATTGAAAAAGCTAAAGCCGAAGCCGACAAACTCGGTGCATCCGTCAGATATTCCGATGACCTGCTGGATGAGGTTACGTATATTACCGAATATCCCGTGGCAGTGGTCTGTGAGTTTGACCCGAAATATCTCGAAATCCCCGAAGAAGTTACGGTTACCGTTATGGCGGTTCATCAAAGATATTTCGCGCTCTACAAAAACGGCAAATTGATTAATAAATTTATTACCATGACAAACTACATCGGCGATGAATTCGCAAACATAAAAGCCGGTAACGTCCGCGTAATTAAGGCAAGACTTGATGATGCGGTATTTTTCTTTACTGAAGATACCAAAAAGCCTCTCGTTGATTACGTTGAGGACTTGAAAGGCGTAACGTTTCAAAAAGGTATGGGTTCAGTTTATGACAAAACCCAAAGGATTATTGCGCTTTCAAAAGATATTGCATCAGACCTTGGCGAAACCTCTCCGACAATTGAGCGGACTGCACTTTTGTGCAAAGCTGATTTGACAACCAGCCTTGTGTTTGAGTTTACGGAACTTCAGGGCTTTATCGGCGCTGATTACGCAAGGGTTTCCAAAGAAGATGCGCGCGTTGCGGAAGGGATTAAGGAACACTACTTCCCGCTAAATGCCGAAAGCGAAACCGCAAAAGGCATTGAAGGTCAAATCGTGGGTATCGCGGATAAATTGGATACGATTTGCGCGGTGTTCGCCGACGGCAAAAAACCGACAGGCTCCTCCGATCCGTTAGGCGTAAGACGTGCGGCACTCGGCGTTATGAGAACGGTTCTTGATGCAGGTTTGAAGGTTAATATCGCAAAATATATAGATAAAGCCGTTAAATTGCTTCCCGTTCAAAAAGACTGCGCGGATGAGGTTAACGAATTCTTTGTGCAGCGTTTGATTATTATGCTTTCGGATAAATTCAAAAGAAATGTTCTGGAAGCCTGCGCTGCGTCCCGTAATCCGCTTCTGGATTTGAATGATTATATTCAAAGAGTTAAAATAGTATCAGAGCTGAATTCACCCGAAATGCTCGAAAGCGCCAACAGGGTTATCAGAATTTTGAAAGAAGAAAACCCCGCGCCGGTTGATTCAAAATTGTTTAAAGAACAGGCGGAAGGCATGCTTTTTGAGGCGGTAAATTCGGTTAACGAAAACTTTAAATACGGGGCTTATCTTGACGCTTTGATTGCCATAAATCCCGTCGTGGAGAAGTTTTTCAATGATGTCCTTGTAAATGACCCTGTCGAAAATGTTAAGAAAAACAGACTCGCGCTTTTAACTTTACTCAAACATAAGTACGAAGTTCTTGCGGATTTCAGCAAGCTGTAAGCCGTTTTTCGAAAAAAATATTAAATTTTGTAAACAATAGTGTAAAAACAGTAAATAATTTTTTTCAGGATACTTTAAAATAGTACCTGAAGGAAAATTTGAGGTAGTGATGTTTAACCGATTTCAAAATTTAAAAATAGTTAAAAAATTAAAAGAAGAAATCAGCCCGAAATTGCGGTGGCTGAGGTTCTCGAATAAAAATGCAGACAAAACCTCCTCTGATTATATTCAAATGGTAAGCGGGGTTGAGCTGCAGTCAATGTCTGACGCACAAAAGCTGGAAGCAATGGTCAGAGAACAGCTCAAGGCTGAATTTCCGAATATTGAGAGCATGAAGTCTTATGAGCTTCTGGTTGATGCGGTTATGCACAACATGATGAAAAAACAGCTTCAAGCAGAAGATAATCAACAGTAAGCGATTATCATATTATAAAAACACACCCC
>CALVER010000016.1 GCA_944326625.1 Candidatus Gastranaerophilales bacterium
TTATCCGTAAATCATTTTGTCAAACAGTTTTTTCAGCGGTGAGCGGTTTGCACGGAGCTGTTCGTTTTCTGCCTCAAGCCGTTTGATTTCCAATCCGACCGTGCTGTATACTTCTTTCATTATGTCGGCGCTTCTGTCTTCTTCCGTTGCATATTGCGCTCTGATTTTTTCCAATTCGCCGTGGTCTAAAAATTTTCCGCCGCAGGCATAGCATTCGTCTATTTTAACTTCTTTTTTGACGCTTGCGTAATTTTTTACCATTCTTGCGCCGCAAACAGGACAGGTTCTCGGAAGATTTTCATTAACAGGCTGAAAAGTTCTTCCCTCAGCTGCTTTTACAATTTCGTCTATATTTTCATCCTGCTCGTCAAAATATTTGAATTCCCTTGTGTCAAAGTAAATTCCGCCGCATCCGTCCAAACAGATGTCAACATTTACACCCTCTGACGGTACAAAAACTTTTGTCATTTCTTTCTGGCATGCAGGACATTTTAATGTTTTGAAGTTATCTGACATATTATCTCCTTATATTTACCATTCAAGATTATCATATTTTGCGGAATTTTCCTCATATAATTAAATTATTTTTTGAAAAAATGTAACTATTTTTGAAAAATTTGCGGAAATATTGTACAATTAAAAAAAAGAGGTTTATTAAATGACGGAAGTTTTAGATATTCAATTAGAGGGTAAAGATCTTATCAGAAAAGGTATAAGTGAACTTAATGATAAGAATTATGAGGGTGCAAAATACAGTTTTTTGGAGGCTCAGAAAAAATTCACGGCTATGAAATTGTCCGAATATATTTCTGTTTGTATGAGCCTTGCTGCTATGACATCTTATTTTCTGGATAAGAATTCATACAAAACCGTTCTTGAAACAATAAATGATGCGGTTTATATGGCGCAGCATTCAAAAAGCAATACAGCAAAACTTATTGCCGAAATCGCATTAGGCAACATTAATTTTGATGAAAAAAATAACGATGTCGCACTCTTGCATTACAACAACGCAAAAGAATTCGCTCAGGCAAATGATGAATTTTTAATGTCGGATTATATTAATGCACGAATAAATCAGGTTCAAAGCGGAATGGAATTTTCACTTCCCATGAAAAGCGACCCGCTTGTATCATTGGTAAAAATCGGGCGCTCCATCACTGCTTTGACTGATATAAATGTTTTGTTAAAAGTTATCGCCGAAGAAACAAAAAATGCAATTCAGGCTGACAGATGCACGGTTTTTCTTTTTGATAAAGAAAAAAATGAATTATGGTCAAAGGTGGCTCTCGGTATGGATAGTCAGGAAATTCGTTTTCCTGCGGATAAAGGACTTGCGGGTTATGTTGTCCAGACCGGTGAAAGCGTTAATATCGCCGATGCTTACAGCGACCCGAGATTTAACAAAGATGTAGACAGCAAATCCGGTTATCATACTAAATCAATCCTTTGTATGCCGATTAAAAATAATAATCAGGAAATCATAGGCGCTTTTCAGGTTTTGAACAAACTGGACGGTGTGTTTACAAAAAATGATGAAGATCTTCTTGTTGCAATCGGCGGAAGTGCAAGCATAGCTTTAGAAAATGCACAACTATTTGAACAGCAAAAAGAACTTTATAAAGAACAAAAAGAACTTTTCGAAAGTTTTATTGATACGCTTGCAACCTCTATTGATGCACGTGACAAAATTACATCCGGTCATTCAAGCAGAGTTAAGTTATATACCATGCTTATTGTAGATGCTTTGAATATGGCGCCTCATGACAGAGAAATTATTGAAAAAGCCGCAATATTACACGATATTGGCAAAATCGGTATTCGTGACGCAGTTTTGCAAAAAGAAGGAAAGTTAACTCCGGAAGAATATGCACATATTCAGCAGCACGTTAAAATTACGCATGACATATTGGAAAAAATTCACATGTCCGATGATTTTAAGCTTATAACGGATATTGCCTGCTCACACCATGAAAAATGGGACGGCTCCGGTTATTACAGACATTTGAAAGGCGAAGAAATCCCCTACGGCGGTCGAATTCTTGCGGTATCCGATGTTTTTGACGCCATTACCTCAAAACGTCATTACCGTGATAAGATGCCTATCGCAAATGTTATCAGAATTTTGATTAATGATTCCGGTACTCATTTTGATAAAAATATTGTCGATGTGTTCCTGTCAATTTCAGCAGATAAAATAATTGATGTGTTTTTGACCGAAAGCCATATTGTTTTCAAAGATGAGGATAAAGAGCTATTGAGTCATTACAATCTTTTGGATATATATAATTTTATTAATGATGAGAATTCAAATAATAAGCATATCGTGGATTTGTTTAATCATTATTATTCAGGCAGCGAGGTTCAATGATAAAAAAATTGGTCAGTTTAATATTAATATTTTCGGCATGCTCTGTGAATGCTTATGCCTTGAATATTAACGACCTCATTAAGCCTGTTAACCCTCTTGAAACTAAATTTCCCGTGGATAAAGACATTATATCGGTTCCTAAAAAGGCTACATTGACTAAAAATGATATCCACAATCAATATGCAATTGCTTTGAATAAATATATTCAAAGTAATGTGAAATCGTCATATTCGGATTTTGAGGTTTTGATAGAAAGTATTTCCCCGCTTGACTATGTTTACCTTCAAATGGCCGAAAAAATGGCGGATCTGGGATTTTTTAATCTGTCTGAACTTGCTGTGTCAAAACTTCAGGATGAAGATATTTCATATATGCTCTCTGAAGACGTAAAACATTTTTATTTTCCGGCAGTAAAACTTTCACCCAATGACGAAATTTATCTTGCCGAAATGTATTCAAATATTGTTTATAATGACCAGAGTCGTGAAGTTACAACAGAATTGGTTAAAAATACCGCACTTCTTCAAAAAAATGATTATGCCAATTATATAGCTGCTCTTGGATATTTAAAGTCTAACAATATTATTGATGCGGAAAAATATATTGACACAGCTATCAGCAAAAATCCGAAGAATTTGAATTATAAAAAATTGAAGGCCGAGATTCTTGCACAATCAAACAAACCTCAAAATGCGCTTAAGGTTGTTGAAGATATTAAAAAACAAAATCTTTTGACTACTCAATTCAAAAGAAAAGTTGATTCAATTGAACAGTATACTCTTTACAAAACCAAAAAAAATGAGTTTGAAAAAAAATATCATCTGGCATACTATTTTTATTACGAAAATGAGCTTAACAAATCAATGCGAACCCTGCAAACGGCATTTAACACCAAAAAAAGCAACAATAAAAATGTTTATGCCCTTTTGTCACGTGTTTATTACGATTTAAAAGAATTTGAAAAAGCGGAGGATAATGCAACTAAAGCTTACAAGCTCGATAAATCAAATGTTATAGCATTATTGGTTCTCGGTGATCTGGCATATAGAGATAATAATTTTGAGGAGGCTTTAAAATATTATGAAAACGCTGCCTCAAAAGAAAAACAATCTTATACTCCGGATATAAAAGTGGCTGACACATGTCAAAAACTCGGAAAAAATAAGAAAGCGCTTGAAATTTATTCAAAAATTTTGCGCACTCATTCCGACTGTTATGAGGCATATTATAATATGGCTTTGCTGGACAAAACAAGAGAACTGCCTTATCTTAAAAAATCCGTTGCAATTAATTTACAATTCAAAGACGGCTGGATTGATCTTGCAAGAGTTGCAATAGGCGCAAATAAACTTAATCTTGCGTCAAATTATCTTGCTGTAGCAAAATATATTGACGAAAATGATTTTAGATATTATTATTATCAAGGACTTGTTTATAAAAATAAAGGTCTGACAGGCGATGCCAAAAGAAGTTTCAGAAAAAGCATTATGCTGAACCCTGATTATGCACCCGCAAAAGAGGAATTGAGTATATGAACATACTTATTGTAGAAGATCATGAACTTACCAGATTCGGTTTAAAAACCACATTTGAAGGCGTAGATTACGTTGATAAAATTTTCGAAGCCGATTCTGCGGAAGCTGCCATTGATATTTTTAACAACAACCATATTGATATAATCATTATGGATTTGGGTTTGCCGAAAATGAACGGTATTGATGCAACTAAACAAATTAAAGCATCTAATAAAGATGTAAAAGTTATTATGCTGACTTCTCACAATGATGAAAAAGAGGTCTTAAACAGTCTTAAGGCAGGCGCAAATGCTTATTGTTCAAAAGAAATTAACCCTCAAAGACTTGTTCAGGTTGTTCAATCAGTGGCTGACGGTGCGGCATGGTTTGATCCGAGCGTTGCGCATATTGTATTAAAAGCGAGCGCGAATTCTCCGAGTTTTGATACGGATAATAACCGCAAAGATTATGATTTGACAACGCGCGAAGCTCAGATACTTAAACTTATGACAGAAGGCTACAGCAATATGGAAATCGCTCAAATGCTTGTTATAAGTATTAATACTACAAAAGCGCATGTGGCAAATATTTTACAAAAATTGGAAGTTGATGACAGGCTTCAGGCAGCTTTAAAAGCACTTAAGAATAAAATTGTTTAAAGGATTATATGACAACAGTATTACTGGTTGACGACAACCCTAAATATCTTAAAGAAGCGCTTCCGTATTACGGATATGATGTTTTTACCGCATCGGACGGCATTCAGGCGCTGAAACTGTTGTCGCAGAATAAATTCGATATTATTTTGCTTGATGTTATGATGCCGAATATGAACGGATGGGATACTTTAAAAGAAATCAGAAAAAATGTTGAAACTAAAGATGTTCCTGTTATAATGATTACAGCAGTAGATGAAGAAGAAAAAATGGTCGCAGGACTCAGAAGCGGGGCTGATGACTATATAATAAAACCATTTATACTGCAAAACCTTCTGGCAAGAATGGAGGCCGTGTTAAGAAGGACCAGACGTCAGAATAGAGAACTCCCCCCGAAAGAATCGCATTTTACCTCATCTGACAATCCGTTGAAAACCTTAACTTCAAGGGAAAAAGAAGTTCTTCAACTGGCCGCCGAAGGCGCTAATAATAAGGAAATAGCTGAAAAATTAGTTCTGAGCGAAGTGACTGTTAAAAGTCACATGAACAGTATCTTTAAGAAACTAAAGGTGACAAACAGAACTCAGGCGGTTTTACTGGCAATTCAAATGAATTTGATAGAAAATTAAGGAGAATAGAATGATAGATTATACAAAAGAAGAATTGGTTGATTTATTAAGAAGAAATCCGGAAAAATTTAACGAGTGGAAGCTTGATCAGGAAGAAGTTGATTTAAGTGAGACAGATTTTTCAGGGATTGTTTTAAGAGAGATTGACTTTTCTGATGTTGATTTGAATTCAAGTTCGTTTGCTGATTGCAGTTTGTCTTTTGTAAATTTTACAAATGCGGATTTGACATCTGTTGATTTTACAAGAGCAAGAGTTTTGGAATGTGATTTTACGGAAAGCTTAATGACAGGTGCGGATTGCAGTTATGCAGAGATGACATATTGTAATTTTACGGATTGTGATCTGGCAGGATGTATATTCTCCGAATCTGATTTGAGTAATTCGGATTTTACGGCGTCATATAATTTGCATGCATCAAGGTATGATTCTGATACGGTTTGGCCGGATGATGAATTACTGCCGGAAGATTTTGATGTGACAAGCCACGATGATCTGTCGTCTTTAAAAGATGATGACGATGTTCAAATAAGTGATTATTAAAAAACGGGCACAAAGCCCGTTTTTTATTTTGTAGCATAACCGTATAATGCAGCTCTGCGTTTTTTGATTTTTCTTATTAAAGATCTGCCTTTTTTCATATTTGATAATTTAAGAACGCTTCCTTCAGCTTCAGGATCAGGTTGTGATGTAAGATTTTGGATTGCTGAATAAGCTTGTAAACCCTGACTGCCGGCTTCTAAAATTGTGCTTCCGATTTCAATGGCTTTATCCATTTTTTGTTGTCTTTCAAATTTGATTTGTGCATCAGTTTTTTCCAGTTCAGGTGTTTTAATTTCGCCTTGTTTGGGAGTAAGTGCTCTTTTCATTTCTTTATCAAGTATTTCCTGAGCGCCTTCAGGTTTTTCAAGTCTGTCTGATTCTTCCGGATTTTGGTTATCAGAAACTGTTTCCTGCGGATTTTGGGAAGCGGCAGCTGCAATTTCAGCTTCACTTTGTTCAAGGCCTGCAGCTTCGCTATTTTCGTCCAATTCAGAAATAATTTCTTCAGCAGCGGCTAACTCGGAATTTTCTTCTGCAATAACTGTATCTGTTTCAGTCGTTTGAGGTGTTGGTACAGTTTCTGTAACTTCCGTAGCTGCTGCAGCTTCTTCAGCTTCTTGAGCGGCTTGTTCACTTGATTCAGCGATAGAGTCAACTTCTTGTGATATATTTTCTGAAGGATTGTTTTCATTGTTTTCTGCAACTTCTTCGATTGAAGTTTCGTTTTCGGAAATTGTTTTTTGCGCTTCATCTACGATACCTTCACCGGGAGTACCATCAGAATTTCGTGCAATTTGCTCAACTGTATTTGCGTCACTCTCAATTGTTTGTTGAGTATTATCAATTGTATTTGTGCCGGAAGTTAAGTTATCAAAAGATAAGTCATTCTGCAAGACTTCTTGCAGATCATCTTGTGTATAGGATTGGTCATTATATGTAAATTTATTGGTAGCTTGATCATATTTCACAACAATATATTCAACGCCGCGTTTACTATCTATCTTCAATACGGCAGTGCCTTTTTGTATTGCGGTTTCAATTAGATTTTCAGCACTGTTTTCGCCTGAGAGAAATGATGCCTTATTTTTATCTATTTCATCATCTCTTTGCATGCTTTCTTCAAAAAGTTCTTCAGCGCTTTTTTCTTCATTAGCAGTTTCGGGCTCAGATTTTTCAGCTGCTCGTGCCTTTTGTCTTTCTTGTCTAGCAGCTATTCTTGCTTGTTTCTTTTCAGATCTTTCAGTTTGTCTTGCTTCGCGACGTTCTTGACGAGACTGTTTTTCGGTTGTACCCTGTTCTGATTTGTCGTCGGATTCAGAAGTTGCCTGAACAGGTTTATCAGTTTCTTCTGCAGGTGCTTCTTCGACTGTGGCTGCTTCATTATCTACATTTGCAGCTTGAATTTCGGTATTATCTTCCTGACTATTATTAATTGTTGTTTCATTTTGTTCATTTGCCTGTTGTGTTTGTTCAACAGGGTTTTCAGGAGTTGAAGTTTCAGAGTTATTGTTATTAGCTGCTTGTTCAAATAATACAGCTGGATCTTTAAGGGCTTCGGTAATTTCTTCTTGGGTATATGTTTGTCCGTTGCATGTAAATTCACCGTTTTCACAACGTAATTCAATTTCAAGACCCTGTTCATTTTTGATTGTAGTGCTTCCGTTGGCTATAGCATTTTTAACCCAGGTTTCTGCACCCAATTGATCAATTTCATCTGTTTTTTGTGCTTGTTCTTGGTTCATTTTATCTACTTGCTGTGTGAATTCTTCGTTATTTTTCTTAATTGTTTCTTCAAAAAGTTCTTTAGCGCTTTTTTCTTCATTAGTAGTTTCGGGCTCAGATTTTTCAGCTGCTCGTGCCTTTTGTCTTTCTTGTCTAGCAGCTATTCTTGCTTGTTTCTTTTCAGATCTTTCAGTTTGTCTTGCTTCACGGCGTTCTTGACGAGACTGTTTTTCTGTTGTACCCTGTTCTGATTTGTCGTCGGTTTCAGAAGCTGCTTGAACAGGTTTATCAGATTCATCTGCGGGTGCTTCTTCGACTGTTTCTGAGTCATTGTCAGCATTTGCGTTTTGGATTTCTTCTGCGACTTCTGCATCAACTTCAGCTTCCGGAGTTTCTGCAGCGGCAGCAGCTTCTTCCGCAGCCTGAACCATTTCTTTTTGTTCTTGAACTTCAGGAGTGCTTTCAACAGTTTCAGCGGCTACAGTTGTATTTCCATCATTATTAGTATTTGATGTGTCATCAACTTTGTCGTCTTCTTTAGAAGTTTTGTCATCTGTAGCTTTTTCATCTGACTTTTTGTTGCCTTTAACTTTGTCATCGGATTTTTTACCGTTTTCAACTTTATCTTTTTTGTCTTTTTTATCAGTTGAGTCTAAGTCTGTATTATCAGTGCCTTCTTTTTTAGCTTTTGCAGCATCGGAAATTTTAATACCGATTTGGCCTAAAGAAGCTGCGGTTGTTAATGAGAAGCCTACAGTATTCAATATGTTTTCGAAATCGCCGGTTTCTTTACCGTTTGCCTGTTTAATGAGAGTGCTTGCTTGAGATGTCATGCTGAGAGCTGTACCGGTTGCCTGAGTAATCTGCATAACTTTTCCGAAGGTGCCTGCTTGACTAAAGGCTGAACCTGTTTTTTCAGCTATCATATTTCCTGAGTTATCAAATTGCGGCCCGCCATTTACAAAGCCACCGGCAATGCTTGTAGCAGTTGAAGCCAGACCTGCTATTTGAGAAACTGTATTTAACCAGCCGCTTTGTTCTTTGCCGGCAAGAGTTTGAGCAGATGCTGCCATGTTAGCGGTTGAACTTACTATATTTGCAGATGCAGATGTGATTTGTAAACCTGCTTGAGCAGCGCTTATACCGGCTTGAGCACCTTGACCTACGCCGCTGCCACCTGCTAATGATGTTGCGATAGATATTACTGTAGTACCGAGTGTGACTAATGCACCTTTGATATCACCGTTTGCAGCCATTACACCTGCTTTTGCAACGCCGCAAGCTGCAGTACCTGCCATACCTACTTTATTAAGAATTCCTCCTGTAGTGTTAAGAGCAGTACCTGTTCCTGTTAAAGCATCACCGGAAATTTCAAGGCCTGTACCTGTTGCAACCATGGCAGCACCTGCAATCGCTGTAAACGGATTGGATAATAATGGCATACCTGCTATAATTAAAGCTTTACCTGTTGAAGACATGGTCATTCCGGAGGTAATCATTAATTTACCGACGATACCGATTATTGTACCGACTGATGATACAACGGAAAATACTGTATTGACAACATTCATTGTTGCTGTCAAAACTTCCATACGTCTTTGTTTTTCTTGTTCTTTTTTCTGTGCAGCTTTTTGGATTTTAAGTTTTTGTTGTGCAAGTTTTTCAAATTTTCTTGTACGCTGGCTTATTGAGCTTGATTTTTGAGTTATTTTTGTACGGTTATTAGTAATTCTTGCACTTAATGTTGTAAATCTTGATGCAATACCTTCTATTCTTGAGTTATTTGCATCAAGTGTAGCTTGACTGTTGCTGTCTGTGCTTGAAACCATTTGAGGAGAGCTTAAAAGGCCGCCTTGCTGTCCGGCATTTGACGGTGCCGGAGCAGGTGCTTGATTTTGTTTTGCTTGTTGGTTAGCAACAATTTCTTCATTTTGTGCGTTCAATACTTCAAATTCTGCAGCAAGCGCTATTTGTTCCTGCTGTGCTTTTTCTGAATCTTTAGCTAATTTTTCTATATCTTTTGTGTCTTTTTCATTCAACTTGTTAATGTTTTTCATTTGTTGATCAAGTTGTTTTTCTGTTTTTTCGCTGTCTTTATTAACACTTTTAGATTCTTTTTGTGCATCTTTAGCTTCACTTTTGGCGGATTTAATTTGGTCATCAGCTTTATCAGCTTCTTTTGCCTGAGCTTTGCCTTCTGTAGCTGCCTGTTCAGGAGACATATTTTCAGCTTCTTCGGATTTTGATTTAGAACCGTCTGTTGATTTATTACTTTCAGATGTTTCGTTATTGCTTTCGTTATCTGTTGAATTAATTTGTGCTTCGTTATCAGATGTAGTGTCTTGTGCATCAGATGCTAATTTTTCTGTATCTTCCGGAGTTGAAGTTCCGGTTACGTTTGAATTATCTTCTATTTCCGTAGCATCTTCCGCAACGGTTTCATTTTCAGAAACTATTGTTTCTGCTGATTTGTCTGTATTTTCAACTGTTTCTGTATCTTCAACAGAGTCCGTAGTTTGTTCAACTGAATTTGTATCATCGGTTGTTTCGGCCTGAGCGGAATTGTTTTCACCTTGAGATGTTGATACAAGGTTAATTGCTTCAACGGCTGTTGTTTCTTGAATTGAAAGCTGATTAGCACCAATTGAAGCTTTACCTGAGAAAGTAGTAGTATTTGTTTCTTCAAACAAATCATTATTTTCATTGCCGATATCTATTGCAGATTTACCTATAAATTTTGCTACAGTTGCAATTACTTGAGATATTATAATCAGCGCACCTGTAGAAGGCGGCATTTGCAGCAAAATGTTGTTGCCGATTTCTTCGGTAACCTGACCGTAATCTACTGCATTTGTACCGTTGAGAGGTTTGGTCTGCAATATATTTTCGTAGTCTTGTACTTTTGATAATGATTGATATAATTTTTGCTGACCGGCTGAGCCTGTAGTTTGTAATTCTTTGTTTAGTTTATCAAGAGTTTGTTTGTCTTCTTCGGTAAATTCATCGTCTTCATTTGAATTTTGTGCTTTTACAGCGTTTGAAATATCTTCGCCGTTTTCAGCTTTTTCAATAGCATCAGAAGCTGTGTTTTTCTTTTCTTCCGCTTTTTCTTTCTTTTCTGTTAATTCGTCTGCTTCTTCTTTTTTGGAAGTCATGTTGTCAACAACAATGTCAGTTAATTCCTGGCTCTTATCAGATTCTTTTTCAGTTTGTTTTTGAATAAGTCCGAGCTCAACCATTGAAATTAATGATTTGAAGTGTTCTTGTGAACTTTTGTCGATAAAATGTATTGCCTGTCCGAGAATTCCGACACCTTTTTCTTTAAGAGTTGCCTGTTCTTTTTCAGCGTTTGTCATGTCAGGCAAAGCATCAACTTGCTCGTTTAATTCTTCGGTTGTTTTATTGAAGTCATCGCCCAAAACTTCTTTTGTATTAGTTAAAGTTTCAGCTGATGTTTGAGTGAATATTTCAGCAAAATCATATAATGATGCGTATTGGTTCATCATTAATTGAGTGCTTAATGTGTTAGAAAATTCAATAAGTCCGTTACCGGTGTTAATTGCTTCTTTGGCAACGTCTTTACCTTCACTGCCCTGTAAAACATTTTTGATATCGCCGGTTGTTACATCCATAACTTCATTTGAAGTTGTTGTTTTTCTTGCATAACCTTTTTCATAGCGTGAAAGTTGTTTTGCAGCTTCAATAGTTTCGTCACCGAGTTCAGTGCTTGTAGTGATTTCGTCATTCAAGCCGTCCATTGAATCTATTAATGCCTGCAAATCATCGCTTGATGCCTGAATGTCAGTTACAAGTTCGCCGTCTTTTCCGTTAAGCATTGAACCTAATTCTTTGTAACGTTTTTGTTCGGCTTCTGTTAATTTGTCGCCTTTTTTGATTTTTGCTGAAATCTCTTCCCATTCTTTTGTCAAATCTTCAATCTGTTTGAGAGAATCTTTTTTTGTTGTCTCTTGTTCTTGCTTAATTTGTTCGGCTTTTTCTGCAAGTTCTTTGAAAGCATCAAAATTTTGGTTGATTTGAGCTTGTGTTGTTTCAGATTTGTTGCTTAAGGTTTGGGTTTTCTTTTGAAGTTTTTGCAGTTCTGAATTTTCGGAATCGGTACCTGTTTCTTCGGTTTCTTCTTCTGCGTTCGGGTCATCATTTATTTCATAAGCAGTCACATCACTATCTTGCATAGAATGAGCCCATGCAAGCACTTCTTTAGGAATAAGTACACCGTCAGATTCCATCTGTAAAATTTCATCATAAGAAAACCCTGCCCATTTGGCAACTTCAGGATTGTTATCTACAGACGGAAGTCCTTTGAATGAATATTTTGTTGTTCTTGCGTTATTTGTTTTAAGGCAAACTTTTGCATAGCTTACCCAATCCTCTTCCTGAAAATTTTTGAATTGTGCGTATTTTGTAGTATCGGAATTGTACAAATCTTTGAGTTCTTGCACTTTTGCAGCAACACGTTCCTCATAGGCCGCCTGGCGTTCTTCTTGATATGCCAAAGCGTCTTCCTCGGTTTCAAACGTCGGATCAAGACCGTATTGCTTTCTTAAATCTGTGATTTTAAGAACCATGTGTACCTTTCCTTTGTATTATTTGTCGGTTTTTTTGCCCTTAAACTTTAAAAAAAATACCGTTTTGTTACGTTATGTAACAAAAAAAGAGCCGCATTTTACGGCTCTTTTAGTGCAATTTTTAAAATTTATTATAAATGTTTTTCAACATTTGAAAGAATTGTTGATTTAGGCATAAGACCGACAAGTCTTTCAACGGCTTTGCCGCCTTTGAATACCAATAAACTCGGCAACCCGCTGATTGAATAATCCTGAGCGGTTTTTAAATTTTCGTCGGTATTAACTTTTACAACTTTTACTTTGTCGCCTAATTCCTGTGAAACTTCGTCCAAAATCGGTCCGAGTTTTCTGCAAGGTCCGCACCACGGTGCCCAAAAGTCTACTACTACAGGTTTTTCTGAATTCAAAACTTCTTGTTCAAATGATGAATCATTGATTTCTATTGCGTTTGACATGACTTTTCCCTTTCTTTTTTATATCCGTTATTCTATCACAGATTTTTTTTTTGTGCTATTATCTTAATAGATTGCAATAGGATAACAAAATGGTAAGGAAGAAAGTAATAGAAATAGTCCTTGATACTGAAACTACCGGTTTGGACTATACTAAGGAGAAGATGGTTGAATTTGCCGGTGTAAGACTTGAAAACGGCAAGGTGAAAGATACATTCCAGACTCTTATTAACCCCGAACAGCATATTAGAAAATCAAGTATAGCAATTCACGGTATAACTCAGGATATGGTCGAAGATGCACCTACTGAAAATGACGTTATGCCGAAAATTCTTGAATTTATCGGCGATTATCCGATTGTTGCACATAATGCGATTTTTGATTATACATTTTTGAATGAGGCAAGTTTGAGGGTTACCGGAAAAGGAATTGAAAACCCGAGAATTGATACCCAGCAGATGTTTAAAGAAGTTTATCCGGAACTTGACTCACACGGCCTGGAGGCTTTGACAAATAAATTTAACGTGGAGCTTAACAATCATCATAGAGCCATGGCGGATGCTATGGGGCTTGCACTTGCATATCCGAAATTGAAAAAATTATATCTGCAAAAATACGACTGGGAAGTTAAACAACTTGAAAATGTTGAGTATTTGTTTGAAAGATTTTTGAGAATTCAGCAGGCTGTTAACACTTTGCAATCCGAATTGCAGGATTTGAAATCCGTGTTTAAATTATATTTTGAACAGGGCGGAACACCTATTACGTCGCAATCAGGCGATATTTTGACATATAATTCAAAACAGTCTTTTGGGTATGATTTGGCTGAAATCAAAGAGGTTTTGGATGAACTCGGTGCTTTTGAAAAAGCCGTTAAATTAAATACAGGGTTTATAGACCGTTTGGTTTGCGGTCACAGTATTGATGATGAAAAGCGTGAAATTATTAAAAATGCACGTCAGGAACTCACGGAAACCAGAAATATACAAATAATAAGGAATAAGTAGTATGGGATTGAAAGAATTTTTTAAGGAACCTCCCGCAATACCGGTTATTGGGGATGAGGCGAAAGTAAAGTCGATGTATTCGCATTGGCGGTTAAGGATTTTTTATGCATGTTTTATCGGATATACGGTATTTTACTTGTGTAAGAAAAATATCGCGGTGGCGTTGCCGGGTATTATGGATGAATTCGGCTATTCGGCAACTGAACTCGGGCTTTTGGGAAGTTCGCTTTATCTGACATACGGCATAGGTAAATTCGTTAACGGAGTTCTGGCTGACGGATCTGACGTCAGAAAATTTTTTCCCACGGCTTTATTAATGACCGCAATTGCAAATATTTTGTTTGCACTGGCGCCTAATGCCGTTGAACTTTTGGGCTTAAGCACTAAAATGACGGCAATGGTTTTATTATGGGTTCTGGCATTTTTGTGGGGTGTAAGCGGTTGGTTTCAATCTGCAGGTTTTCCGGCTGTTGCTAAAAGTTTAACCTACTGGTATTCAAATTCCGAGCGCGGGACAAAATGGTCATTGTGGTCATGTTCACATCAGACCGGAACTTTTTTGAGTTTCATCATTGCAGGTCATATTGCGGCACATTTCGGCTGGCGTGCGGCCTTTTTGGTGCCGGGAACTCTCGCTGTTATAACGGCTTTATGGCTGTATGAAAGATTACGCGACAGACCGCAATCCCTCGGCTTGCCGGATGTTGAAGAATACAGAAATGAGCCGGTAAAAGTTAAATCTTCCGATGAAAAAAATGCCGAAGACAGTATGACTTATGTCCAAATTTTCAAAAAATATGTTTTGTGTAATAAAACAATCTGGCTTCTGGCAATTGCTTATGTGTTTGTTTATATAATCAGATTTGGCGCTGAAGACTGGATGATTATGTATTTGAAAAATGCTAAAAATATCGGTCTTGATCAGGCAACAAACATGATCGCGTCATTGCCTCTGGTCGGAATTTGCGGAACTGTTTGCGCGGGGTTGATTTCCGATAAATTGTTCAAAGGCAAGAGAGCGCCCGTGAATTTGATTTATCTCGTCGGTGTTATTTTTGCGATAATTGCTTTGAAATTCAACACGATTAATTCGTTGAATTATGTAATTATCGGGCTTTTGGGGGCATTTACTTACGGGCCGCAGATGATGATAGGCGGACTTTGTGCTGTTGAAAGCAGTTCCAAAAAAGTTGCATCCGCCGCATCAGGATTTACCGGAACGTTCGGGTATGTAGGCGCATTTTTGTCCGCTACAGGAACGGGTTTTCTCGTTGATAAGCTCGGTTCTAACGGTCAGCAAAACTGGGACGGCGCAATTTATTTTTGGCTAGTGTCAGGTATAATTTGTTTGATACTTTGTACAATTCTTGCTATTGATGAATATAAAAAAGATTCACACAAGGCTTAAAAAATAAAGCGGTCATGATTGACCGCTTTATTTTTTTTCAATGAATTCTAAATCATACCCTAATAAGTCCGCGATTATATAGGCTTCTTTCAGCGTTAACCTGCCAAGTCTTAATTTGTGCGATATCCGTTGAAATGTGTATTTTTCACCTGTTTCTTCGCTCATCATCTCTGCAAGCTTTGTTATTGTCAAGCCCCTCAATGACAGCAGATATTTGATTTTTGCCCTTATTTTGTTCTCCATATTGTAATTATATTGAAACTTGACAATTAAGGTAAAAAATTATATTATAATTCATGTTTTAAGCATTTAATTAATATATTAATTAAATAATTAATTATAAGGAGATAATATATGAACGGAAAAGAAATTCAGCAAACAAACAGATCCCGCAATAAATGCGGGATGACGGAGTTTTGTCATTGCGAGGTGCCAAAGGCACGACACCATGTAAGCCAATATTCGTGTGCCTTGCCATGTCGTTACAAGGGTGCT
>CALVER010000017.1 GCA_944326625.1 Candidatus Gastranaerophilales bacterium
TTTTTCATCTTGCTTAAGGTTATCGGCAATGTCACGCATACAACAAGCGTTATTACAACCATAGCAATTACCAGTTCTCCAAGCGTAAAACCCTGTCTATTCGGGCTTAAAGAGTCGCCCTCCCCCGACATGCTCGAGACATTTTAAATTCTTTCATTTCAACTCCTTTTACAACATTATAATAAATAAAATTATATTTTGCAATACGCAAAACAATGCAAAACGGATTAAGATATTTTTACAATTAGAAAATCTAAAAATCTTATGCTAAACTAAAATATTATGGAACCTATAGTCAGTATAATTACAACAACCCATAACATAGTCGAAAAAGGTCAGGCGGATGATTTCAGCCTTCTGGTAACCCTGCTTGATATGCAGACTTACCCGAATATTGAGCACATTATTATTGATAATGCATCGACAGATGACACGGTTGTTTTATTAAAAGACTACAAAAATAAAGGCTACATCCAATTTTATTCGGAACCAGATACCGGTAAATTTAACGGTTTTAATAAAGGAATATTAAGAGCAAAAGGGAAGTATTTATCTTTTATAAGCTGCGATGATTTTTACCATGACATTACGGCGATTACCGATCTGGTAAATCTTATGGAAGCCGAAAATGCGGATTTTTCTTTTTCACCATCATATTGCAGGCATTCGGAAGGCTTTGTATTTTTATTTACGCCTGCAATGTACAATGCGTTTCAGGTAATGCCATGCCCGAGACAGTGTATGTTCTTCAAAAAATCAGCTCTCGAAAAAGAAAACTATTTTGATGAAAAATTCAAGCTTATGTCAGACTATGACTTAATTATCAGATTAATGATGAAAAAATATAAACCTGTATTTTTTGATCAAAATTATACGACATACAAAGTCAGCGAAAAGCTTACCGAAAACCCGCAAGCCGGAGATAACGAAGCAAAAGCAATTTTCTTCAAAAATTACAGAAGCCTTTATCCTCTTAATGAAGAAGTTTTGGACAGAATGGTTAAGACATCTGATTTTCCTAAAGAATTACTGGATAAACTTGTCACAAAATTTCCTGATGAAGATAAAGATTTGTTTTACGAAAGATGCGAACAAATGCATCAGTTAAGGTTAAACGCAGCACAACAGCAAAATCAATAATTTTGTTATAATATAATTATAAAAGGGATATGAAATGAAAGAACAAAAAATAGCAGTTATAGGGTGCGGATTATGGGGAAGGAATATTGTAAGAAATTTCTACAACCTGAATGTTTTGGAAATGGTTTGCGATCTTGATGACGATAATATCGCAAAAATCAAAGACTTATATCCGAATTTAACAATTACAAAGGATTTTCATGACATAATAAACAATCCTGAGATTACATCCGTTGCAGTCGTAACCCCGAGCCATACGCATTACAAAATGGTTAAGGCAATGCTTGAAGCAGGCAAAAATGTTTACGTTGAAAAACCGATTTCAACAGTAGCGCAGGAAGCCAAAGACTTAAAAGAACTGGCTGACAGCAAAGGACTTGTTTTAATGGTCGGACACCTTTTATTGTATCATCCTGCAGTAAACAGATTAAAAATGCTTATTGAAGAAGGTGCTTTGGGAGAAATTGTTTATGCACAAAGCGACAGACTTAACGTAAACTATTTCAAAAATGACAGAAGCGTAATGTGGGATCTGGCACCTCACGATGTATCCATGATGAGCTATGTTATAGGAAAAGAACCTGTCAGAATAATTTCCGCAATAGGAAGTTCTACCGACAGAAATGATATTATGGATATAACTCATCTCGGAATAGAATTTGAAGACGGCGTTATCGGACATATTACGGACAGCTGGATAACACCGCGCAAACATGTTCAGCTTTTAGTGAGAGGAACAAAAGGTACTGCCATTTTGGACGACACTCTGCCTGAGCATAAATTGACAATTTATGATAATTATGCAGCGGATAACACAAAAAATATTACGCTTGATTATCTTGAAATTGAACCTCTTAAGCTTGAATGCCAGCACTTTATAAGCTGCTGTGAATCCGGCAAAAAAGCACGTTCGGACGGCGACAACGGATTTATGGTAACAAAAATTTTAGAACAGGCTGAAAAAATGATGCTTGGAGACAGAGCTAAAAAACTTGATGAAGTTGATTTCGGACTTTCAAGAGTAAAACAGCATTTATAAGAAGAAAAGGACTGCCAACAAGATAAGGAGACATTTATGGCAAATTTTGTATCAATATTCAGAATTTTCGTAGCATTTTTTGCAATATATTTACTTTTTATACCGACAACATGGTCATACTTAGCGGCTTTTATATTAACTATAATTGCATTTGTACTTGACGGTGTTGACGGGTATCTGGCGAGAAAATTCAATGAGTCCTCGCAGTTAGGTTCAGTTCTCGATATTATGGGCGACAGAATTGTGGAAGCATCATACTGGATTATATTTGCTGTGCTCGGATGGCTTAACCCGATTTTCCCGATAATTTGCGTAACACGTGCATTTACAACAGACAGCATAAGAAGCGTAGCACTGGCACAAGGCTACACGGCATTCGGCGACACATCAATGCAGTCAAGCAAAATCGGCAAATTCATCTGCGCTTCAAAATTCATGAGAATAAGTTATGCAGTAGCAAAAGTTGTGGCATTTATTCTTATAATATTTGCACACACGCCCGGTTTTGAAATTTATCCGGCGTTCAATATAATGAATACGGTTGCCGTAATATTTGCATGGATTGCGATTATTTTCTGTGTTGTAAGAGCAATCCCGGTTGTTGCTGAAAGTAAAAAACTTTTTGAGAAAAAATAAAATGTTTAATATAGTTTTATATGAGCCTGAAATTCCGCAAAATACGGGAAATATAGCAAGACTTTGCGCCTGTACCGGTGCAAAACTGTATCTTGTCGGTAAGCTCGGCTTTTCGCTTTCAAGCAAATACACAAAACGCGCAGGTTTAGACTACTGGGAAAGCGTTGATATCCAAAAAATTGATACCATGGAGGAATTGTTAGAAACGAACAAAAATGCTAATTTTTATTATCTGACAACCAAATCAAAAAAACTATACACCGACATAAAATTCAAAGACGGAGATTTTCTTGTATTCGGGCCTGAGACAAGAGGATTACCGGACAAATATGTTAAGGATAAAAATGCGATTACAATCCCCATGAAAGAAGGCCAAAGAAGTTTAAATTTATCAAATTCAGTTGCAATAGTAGTTTATGAAGGTATAAGACAAAATGGAATTTAAATTACCTGAAAGAAGTCAAAATTCACACAAAGGAACATTCGGAAAAGTTTTAAACATAGCAGGTTCACGTTACATGCCGGGAGCTGCATATTTATCAAGCGTTGCCGCACTCAAAATCGGTGCGGGCTATTGTTTTTTAGCTGCAGAAGACAGCGTAATTAAGGCAGTTGCCGCTCAAACGCAAAATATTGTATTTGAACCCGAATTTTCATGGGTTGACCGTATTGAAGATTTTGATGTTATATCAATTGGCTGCGGACTTTCAATGTCAAAGGATGCGAAATGGAATTTGGAAAAAGTTCTTAAACATTCGAAGGTGCCTACGGTTATAGATGCAGACGGGTTAAATATTTTAGCGAAATTAACGCTGCCGGACATACCTACAAACACAATTTTAACCCCGCATCCTGCAGAGGCGGCAAGACTTTTGAGGACTACAGTCGATGATATTACAAGAGACTTGGAAAAAAACGCAAAAAATATATCAGAAATTTACAATTGTGTAACTGTTTTAAAATCGCATAATACAGTTGTTTGTTCAAAAGATCTTGAAATTTACGTTAACGGCACAGGGAACAGTGCGCTTGCAAAGGCCGGCAGCGGGGATGTTTTAACAGGGATTATAGCAGGGCTTCTTGCGCAAAAAGCCGCACCTTATGATGCGGCCAAGCTTGGAGTTTATATTCATGGACTTTGCGGTGAAATTGCATCCGAAAAGAAAACAGAATACTCTGTTATGGCATCTGACTTGATTGACGCGATACCTGACGCAATTATCCGAAATAATTTAATATAGTTCCGACAAGATTACCGATTTTTTCAGCTTCTTCATCTTTATCAGTTTTGTCTGAAATCTTTTTGATATTTTCCGGGATAGGGGAAGATGCGGGGAAAAAATCATCCGCTTCTTTAGCTGCCTTTTTCATCGGAACAAGGCACGTATCCAACACTACATCCGGTAAAGCTTTACTTACAGAAGTAACATTCATTTTATTCTCCTTTTTATTGTATTAACATTAATGCACGTAAATTTTATAATTGACAAAATATTAAATTAAAATTTACAATAGTTAATATATAGCCGGAAGAATAATTAACAATTAGTCACTTTACCTAAAACCACCCTGTTTTTGGCGCCTGTGCATGCCGGAAGATTATTCGGAATATTATAATATGTGCAATATCCCAGAACAGCAAAAGCCATGACTTCTTTAAAATTATTAGATATTCCGTAATCTTCATGCGTTTTGAGATTAATATGCTTTGGCAAATACGCCCTCAAAAATTTCATTATTGCCGGATTATAAGCCCCTCCGCCGCCGATTATTACTTCTTCAATATCAATATCCGGATAAATAAATCTTTCGTAAGCCGATGCAATGGTTTTTGCCGTAAGCGCGGTAACCGTTGCAATAATATCCTCAGGATTTTCCGGCGCAAATTTCAAAGCATTTTCAATATACAAAGGTGTAAAATACTCTCTGCCTGTAGTTTTCGGCGGATTTTTATAATAATATTCATCCTGCATAAGACAATCCAGCCAGCTTTCGCATACATTACCCGCCAAAGCGATTTTGCCGTCCTGATCATAAGGTTTACCGTAGAATTTATTCATACAGTAATCAATTATCATGTTACCGGGGCCCGTATCAAACCCGAATGTGTCATGCCCTTTTGAAACAACAGTAACATTTGCTATACCGCCGATATTTTGGACAGCCGCATTTTTACCTTTGAACCATTTTTCATCAGCAAAACAAACCAAAGGCGCGCCCTGACCGCCTGCTGAAATATCAGCCTCCCTGAAATTTGATATAACGGTACAGCCGGTTTCCTGTGCAATAACAGAACTTTCACCGATTTGTAAAGTACTTTTCAAAGATATATTATCAATTTTTTCATCAAACGGATAATGATAAATCGTCTGCCCGTGACTTGAAATAAAATCAGGCTTGCCGAACTCTGATATCAAAGCTTTACACGCATCGGCAAAACATCTGCCCACGGCAAAATTCATCAGACAGACATCTTTTACGGAAGCATTGCCTGAAAAAAGCTGGAAAATTTTAGCCCTTATATGCTCAGGATATTTATAATTTATCCCTGATATCAACCGGCATGACAAATCCGGCATGACTTCGCATAATCCTGCGTCAATAGAGTCGCATGACGTCCCGGACATCAAAGCTATAATCTTTTTAGACTCTAATTCTTCCATAATTTAATAATATAAAAAAGCCTGTAAAGATACAAGCTTTTCAAATACAACTATATAAATCTTCCCAAATAATAATATCCCTAAATCTTTACAGTATTAAACTGTCTGTGCCATCACCTCTGTTTCTCTTTTTCCTGTTTCTCTCAGCTAATCTCCGGTAGCCATTTCCTATTGATACTAATGTAAAACTAAGTTAAAAATTTGACAAGCAAAAAAAAATTATTATTTTTTTACAATTGACCATGCCCCTTGTTTTAATACGTAAAAATTCAAGTTCTTAAATCTTAATGAAGCAAATTTAATGAAATTACGTAAAATTTTGGAAGTTTTTTAATTGACAATTTAAAATTACGTATTTGAAAAAAAGCATGCTTATTAAAAAAATTTGTAGTAAAATATTTATATGAAAGAATTTCTAAAATCAAAAAAAGTAACCTACAACCTGATGTCATTCACGGGTTTCAAATCAATGCTTCTGCTTTCATATCTAATGGAAGCACCGCATTCTTATGATGAAATCAAACAGTATTTTATGGAAAATGAATTTATTCACGAATCAATTTCCATAGATACCTTAAGAGTATACATAAATTCACTTGAAAGATTAGGCTGTGAAATCAAACGCGGCAGAAAAGCCGAAGGTTCAAAATACAAACTTGTTGCGCATCCTTTTGAGTTAAAAATAACCGATGAACAAATAAAAAGTTTGATAAAAGTATTCAAAAGTATTACAAAATCAATTGATGTTGACGATTTGCTTTCGATCACGAAATTTTTTGAAAAAATATCACAGGGCATAACAAATATTGACCTAAAACTTGCACTGGAGAACATATCTCCGCTGAAAAAACTCAATCCGGAAATCCTCAATGCCTTGATTAACGCAGCCAGACGCAATGACGAAATAACAATTTTATACAATTCTCCGTCATCAGGCGCAAAAGAAATTGATGTACTCGCGGAAAAACTTGTAATCGCAAACAATAAAGTCTATCTTAAAGGCATAAGTTCCGAATATAAAAATACAACTGCAAGCTTTTTAGTTTCAAGAATTTTGGAAACACCCGTCGTTAAATTGAACAAAACAATATCCTCAGATATTGAACCTCTTGTTATAGGCTGCGAAATTTACGATAAGAATATGCCGCTTGCCGATAACGAAAAAATTATTTCTGAAGATGAGACAAAACGAACTATTGAAATAACTTCGGATAATAAATTTCTCACAACCCAGAGAATACTGTCAATGGGAAGCAGCTGCAAGGTACTTTACCCGCAGTCATTTAAAGACGAGATTTATTCTGTCCTTAAAAAGATGAAGGAGGAATACATTGCCGAAAAAGTTTAAAGAAAAATATAATGAAAGCTGCATAAAAATTTTCACTCTGTATAAATTATTATATGAAGACAGAGCATATTATGACGATGTAATGAAAATTTTTACCGAAGATGAAAATGATAAAGAACACGTAACCTTAAATAAATACCTTAATACACTGAAAGTTTTCGGTATAAAAGTTAAAAAGGTTAATAATAAATTTATACTATTGAACAATTCATTCGGTCAGAATTTTAACATTGATGATGTAAAATCAGTCAATATATTTGAAAAATTCGCGGAAGTTTTGCCTAACGGCAAGACCAAAAAGAATTTGGAAGCATTTTTGAATATGATTCTAGCGAGGTTTGATGACAAAACAAACGAACTTTATACCACGATAAATTCAACCAGCAATTCGGATTTTTCTTTTTACTACTCAGACTTACGCGCACAAATAGAAAGATGCGAGCAAATCTGTCAGGATAATTTGAATATTGAAATAAAATATCTGGATAAAGGTAAAATTTATAAAACTTATGCCAAACCCAAACAAATGATTTATGACAACAAAAATGCTTACCTGCAGATATATAAATTACAGGATAACCAGCTCGAAAATATTTTACTTCAGAACATACTTTCGATTGAACAATCCGCAAGCATTTCCACATCCAAAGAAATATCGCCGACTGTAACTTTTAAGATTAAAGGCAGACTTGCAAAAGCATATAACTTAAAAGAATCCGAATACGTCAGAGAAACTCTCGACGACGGCTCTAAAATCATCGTTAATAAAAATGAACCTACGGATCAAATTTTAAGAAGGTTAATACGTTATAACACCGAATGTGTAATTCTTGCACCTGTCTATCTTAAAAACAAAATGATGGATATGATTAATGACACTTTAAGAAATTACGAATAAAGTTCCGCAATTTTTTTTAACATTAAAAGTAATTTAAAATAATGCATGCTAACATGTAATTTATGAACACAGCTTATGTACCATTGCATTTACACAGCGAATATTCGCTACTGGACGGGGCAATAAGGGTAAAAGAATTATGCGAATTTGCAAAAGCAAATAACATGCCTGCCGTTGCAATAACCGACCACGGCGTTATGTATTCTGCAATAGAATTTTACAGGGTTGCAAAAGAAACAGGGATAAAAGCCCTTATCGGGTGTGAATTTTACGTACACGACGGAGATATTCACGAAAAAAATCCGTCCCACAACCCTTTATATCACCTTGTTTTGATAGCTAAAGACAAAACAGGCTACATGAACCTCGTAAAACTGGTTTCTATCGCTCACTGTGAAGGAATGTATTATAAGCCGAGAATAAATTTTGAATTACTTGAAAAATACCACGATGGGCTTATATGTTCATCTGCATGTCTTGGCGGAGAAGTTTTACAAAACCTGCTGAAAAAAAATTACGACGGTGCAAAAGCAGCCGCGCAAAAATATAAAGATCTATTCGGCGAAGATTACTATATAGAACTCCAAGACCACGGGCTTGACGAACAAAAACGAACAAATCCCGACTTAATCAAAATAGCAAAAGAACTTAATATAAAAATGGTCATTACAAATGACTCACACTATTTAAGAAAAGAAGATGCAGACTGGCATGATACACTGCTATGCCTTCAAACAAACGCATTAAAAGATGAGCCGAACAGATTTCACTTTCCGAATAATGAATTCTACTTAAAAACGCCGGATGAACTGAGAGACGCATTCCGCTGGATGGACAGCGAAATGTTTGATGAATGCATTAAAAACACGGTTGATATAGCAGACAAATGCCACCTGACACTTTTAGGCGACAAAAGCCCGCTTCCTCATTATGAAGTGCCGTCAGGTCATACCGTTGAAAGCTATCTTGATTTAAAAGTTCACGAAGGCTTGAAAAAACGTTACGGAGAAATACCTCCGGAAATTGAAAAACGTGTAAAGTATGAACTCGGAATTATCGAACAAATGGGATTTTCCGCATACTTTTTAATCACATGGGATTTTATCCATTTTGCAAAAACCCATGACATTCCGGTCGGCCCGGGCAGAGGATCCGCTGCGGGTTCCGTTGTCGCTTATGCACTTGAAATAACGGATTTGGATCCTATTCAGCACCATCTGTTGTTTGAAAGATTTTTGAACCCTGAAAGATACAGCATGCCCGATGTCGATATAGACTTTTGTATTGAACGCAGGGGAGAAGTTATAGATTACGTAACCCAAAAATACGGCGAGGATAAAGTCTGCCAGATTATAACATTTGGAACTTATGCTGCAAAAGCAGCTTTAAAAGGGGTTGCAAGAGTTCTTGACATACCTTTTGCGAGAAGCAATTACCTTTCTTCATTAATTCCGTCGGAGCCCAAAGCAAAAATTGAAGACGCACTCCAGCCGGGCATGGAGCTTAAAAAGCTTTATGATGAAGATCCGGAAGTTAAAAAACTTGTGGATATGGCGCAAAAAATCGAAGGGATAAAAAACAATGTCGGCACCCACGCGGCAGGTGTAATTATCGCACACAAACCGCTAAATGAAATCGTACCTGTTCAGCCTTCAAAAGACGGAATTATCGTAACAGAATACCCAATGGCGGATTTGGAAAAACTCGGGCTTTTGAAAATGGACTTTTTGGGCTTGAGAAACCTTACAATGATTTCGAAAACCATGAAATTAATCAAAAAACGCCGCGGCATAGAATTTGATATAAACAAAATACCTCTGGATGACAAACCAACCTATGAAATGCTTTCAGAAGGCGACACCGACGGAGTTTTCCAGCTTGAATCCGCAGGTATGAAACGACTTGTAAAAGATTTAAAACCTGACGTATTTGAAGATTTAGGCGCACTTGTTGCACTATTCAGACCCGGGCCTCTGGAATCCGGCATGGTTGAAGATTTTGTAAAAAGAAAACACGGTGAGCAAAAAATAACTTATGCCCACCCGCTGTTAGAGCCTGTGTTAAAAGATACCTACGGAACAATTGTATATCAGGAACAAATTATGCAGGTATTTCAGGTGCTTGCGGATTATACATTGGGTCAAGCAGACATGGTTCGCCGTATGATGGGTAAGAAAAAGCTTGACGAAATGGCGCAGCAGAAAGGTAAATTCATCGAAGGTGCTGCACGCCACGGGATGAATGCCAAAGATGCGGCAGCATTATTTGAACAGATTGAAAAATTTGCATCATACTGCTTTAACAGGTCGCACTCAGCGGCTTATGCGTTTGTGGCATATCAGACGGCATACCTGAAATGCCACTATAAGGTAGAATATTTATCATGTCTTTTGTCAAGTGTTTCAGGGGATCAGGACAAAACACAATTATACATAGAAGAAGCCCAGAAAAACGGCATAAAAGTTATGCCGCCGGATATCAACAAATCCTATGCGGAATTTGCGCCAGACGGAGATAACATAAGATTTGGACTTGCTTCCATAAAACAGGTCGGCGATATTGTTGTGGAAAGCATTATAAAAGAACGGGAAGAAAACGGCGAATTCAAATCTATTTATGATTTTTGCAAAAGAGTTGATCCCAAATGCACGAATAAACGTGTACTTGAAGGATTGATAAAATCCGGAGCGTTTTCAAATATAGAAAAAAGCAGAAAACAGCTTCTTGAGAATATGGAATACATAGTTGCGACTGCGAATAAAGAAGCTCAGGCAAAAGAACTCGGTCAGGTAAGCTTATTTGCCGGACTGGAGAATAACGAAGATTTTTCAGGCACACAATTCCAGCTTGCGGGAAGTGACGAAGAATTTGACCAGCGCCAGCTTCAAATTTTTGAAAAAGAATTTTTGGGATTTTACGTAACCAGCCACCCGCTTTCAACAATTCGTGACAAATTACCGTTTTTAATGACGCATAAAATCTCAGAGATACCTGAATTACCGAATGACAAAGTGGTAACCATTTGCGGGCTGATAACAACCACAAGACAAATTCCGACAAAAAAAGATCCGACAAAATTCATCAGATTTGTAACGGTTGAGGATTTGTCCGGAAAAATTGAAACAATATGCTTTAACGGAAAAATTGCAGAATTCGGTACATTTTTAGAGCCGGAACAAAGGGTAATAATTTCCGGCAAAGTAAACAGACGCAACGAAGAAGAAGCCCCGTCAATTATAATTGACAGTGTTAAGCCGGTTGATAACTCAAATATTTTCACAATAGTATTAAAAGACGAGTTAAAATATGAGGAGCTTGTATTATTAAAGCAAATTTTATGCAAATATGCAGGTTCAGACCCTGTAATGTTAAAATTAAGAGACGAACTTGGCGAGGTAAAAATCCTTACGGCATCCATGTTCTGGGTAGATTCGTGCAATGATCTGGTAAATGAAATTGAGCACAGATTTAAGGACAGAATTGCAGTAAATATAAAGTCATTGGACAATAATACGGAAGAAACGGCGGCAGCATAAAAAAAGTAATATACAAGTTTCCACTAAATATGCGTAATACTGTCATGCTGAACTTGTTTCAGCATCTCAAAACGGCGAGACCCTGAAACAAGTTCAGGGTGACAATTTCAGCCATTTTTAGTGGAATTTGCTACATAGGTCCTTAAAAAAACACTTGCAAAAAAAAATTGCTCATGTATAATAAGAATACAGCAAAAAAACGCGGGGGTAATTCAGTGGTAGAATGCTTCCTTGCCAAGGAAGATGTCGCGAGTTCGAGCCTCGTCTCCCGCTCCATAAAAAAGCTCCACTAAAGGTGGAGCTTTTTTATGGACAGAGATAATGGCAAGAACTCGCAAATTGCGCAGTTCGAGCGCGAGCGAGCTGAGGCTGGAGCGCTTTTGCGGTTGTGTTGAAAACACATTAGCAAAACGCGGAATGCCGTTAAACGCGAGCGAGCAAGACAGCCTCGTCATAGTGGAGCTTCAAAAACATGGTTAATAAAATTTTACAAACAGGACTTTTTTCATCAAATATCCTAAAATAATTTTAGGAGAAAATATATGAAAAAATTTAGTAAAAATAAAAAAACAAAATTTATATTAATCATTACGCTTCTTATTATAGCTTTATTAAGCGGCATAATATATATTAAAGACAATAACTATATATTTTTATACATAAATCCTGATAATAATACAAAAATTTATCCGTATATCGCTAAATCGTCCAATAAAATTAATGACATACTATTTTCAGCGGTGAAACAACTTAAGACGTATTCTCCCGATGCGAAAATTTTGTATACAAACGGCTACGGTTCAGGTTTTATAAAGAACAATGAAACCTCAAACGATTTGGCATACGGAGCCGGAGTGTATTTAGGTAAATTCAATTATACCGGCAAAAATTCAATCCAAGTAGCCCAAAATCTTATCAAATCAATTGTCTTTTATCAATCAGCGATATACAGCTTTGCAGAACAGCCGGATCTGCAATTTTATGTACAAAAACCCACGTCAAAACAACATTCTGAAATTTATAACGCGCAAAATATAAACACATTAAGTACATCTATCAAATCAGCCGTAAACGATAAAATGTACAAAATGAATATAGATTCTAAAATCTTTCTGCTGCGCCCCGGTGAAGTCATAATACCTGATACACAATTGATAAAACTGTATAATAAAAAACTTTCTTACGGAAAAAATTACCGGGAAATGCTTCGGAAAATCACAATCAGCACGGATTATTACTTTGATCTAACGTACGGAGAAAAAACATTTCCCATAACAATACTTACAAATGACGAAAACGAAATGAATTTTGATCGTCATGGTTTAAAATACTTTGTCCCGAATGTTTATACAAGCCTAGCATCATTCAATTATGTTAGGAATATAATGCATAACCTTGACGACAAAAAATATTTTCACACAAGGCTTGTGAATTATTTTCACCATTTTACGCTAATGGCATACGGAAACAGCCAAACATGCGGCAATCCTATCAGCGTAGTAAAACAACTTTTACAATGCACAGACATCCTTGCGCCTATACTTCCTAAAAAAGTACTTACTCAAATACACAAAAATGTATATGAAATACTGGATAACAGTACAATGTCACTGTTAAACGATTATTACACGGCAAATGAAGTGCTTTATGAAATAACAAAATCCTCAAGTTTTTATAAAGAATTGGAACAAAACAAAGAAGTTTCAAATCATATAAACACAATGGAACATATTTTAAGCGACATGATAAATGATCCGCATTTTGCATACAAAGACTTAAAACCACTTTTTGACTATCAGAAAAAGCTTTCGGACGCAAAAAATAATGTAACAGCAATGCAAAAACTGTTAAATGAAGAATATACAAAATCCGCCGGATATCTTGACCGGTTGATTTTCGCCAAAATGCCAAATAACAGAAAAATCAATGTATACATGACATACTTAAACAAAGTGCTAGAAAGCGGCGGATTTTATAATATAAAATTTTACAATGACCGAGAAAACCACGTTTATGTAATGCTGGACGACTACACAAAAAATATAGATTTAAACCAGCTGAACAAATTGACACCTGAGAACGGATTTTACGCGGGGATATTTGACAAAAACACTGAATTTGAATACATGGCGGCATCTGATTTTTACGGCGACACCAGAAAACTGACATACAGCTGGACAAGACATAATTCATCAGCATTGCAAAACAGTGTATACAAAGACATGGAAAAATACATGATAAAAGACAAACATCGTTATCATTTAAGAATACGCCCCGGGATAACGAGATAAACCACTTGACATAAGATTATGTTCTTAATAGAATAAGACATGTGACGCCGGCATAGCTCAACGGTAGAGCAACGGTTTTGTAAACCGTAGGTTGTAGGTTCGATTCCTATTGCCGGCTATTTGCCTAACAAGCCCTTGTGGCTCAGAGGTAGAGCACTCCCTTGGTAAGGGAGAGGTCACGAGTTCAAGTCTCGTCAAGGGCAGATTTTAAAACCTCTGAGCAAAATGAAAACTAAATACGGGTAGGTGCCCGAGTGGCTAAAGGGAGCAGACTGTAAATCTGCCGTCGCGAGACTACGGTGGTTCGAATCCACCCCTGCCCAAATAAAACAAGGATAGATTCTTTCTATCCTTGTTTTATTTTAACGGGGAATGATAAGAAACACTTTTTTTTGTGGTTCGAGCGCGAGCGAGCTGAGGCTGGAGCGCTTTTGCGATTGTGATAAAAACACATTAGCAAAACGCGGAATGCCGTTAAACGCGAGCGAGCAAGACAATCCACCCCTGCCCACCACTTTGAAAAGACCGCAAGGTCTTTTTTTTGTGTGGATGAGAACCACACAAAGCAAAGCTTTGTCCGTGGTTCGGCGACCTGCGAGCTGAAGGCGGAGGTCTTTCTTTGCAGCAAGTACAACTTGCAAAAAGGAAGACCGTAGTCCTGTTAAACGCGAGCAGGTCAAGACAAATCCACCCCTGCCCAAATAAAACAAGGATAGATTCTTTCTATCCTTGTTTTATTTTAACGGGGAATGATAAGAAACACTTTTTTGTGGTTCGAGCGCGAGCGAGCTGAGGCTGGAGCGCTTTTGCGGTTGTGTTGAAAACACATTAGCAAAACGCGGAATGCCGTTAAACGCGAGCAGGTCAAGACAAATTATGATTATTTTATTTTTATAATTATTTTTATACAAAATGATACGAAAAGTAATAAATATATTGTTAAAATAATATATGTCACCAGTCTAAAAAAATCATTCACCTGCGAAAATATCCAATATATAATAAAAATATTAAAGATATAAAAAATTATTGAAATTACTTCAAAAATTATTTTTATTATATCCGTTAATTTTTTCTTCTTAACAACAGGTACTTGATTATTGGTCAAATCATATAACATGGTAAAAAATAGTACCACACAAGAAACTGCTAAAGTAATAAACCATGGAATACCCGCCAATATATGGATAAACGGAAGATTATTCAAAAGACAAAACACTACGGGCAGAAAAAGCACCGTAATTATTATACCGCTATAAAAAGCATGGGCATAAGTTAAGGTATTCCGAAAAGAATCTAAATATTTGTCATATGTAGTAAACGTATCCATATAAATAGTTTACCATTCAATTATAGACTAATCAACTTTATATTTTGTATAAATGTTGACCTAATGCGTAATCAACTTCAGCCCTGTAATTCCGCACACAATCAATCCGATACACAAAAGCCTTAATGCGGTTACGGGTTCTTTAAATAAAATTATTCCCAGGATTACAGTTCCGAGTGTGCCAATTCCTGTCCAAATGGCATAAGCCGTTCCGAGAGGCAGACTTTTAAGAGCAAGCGCAAGAAAATAAAAACTGGCAACCATACAAATTATTGTAATAACAGTTGCAACCGGTTGAGTAAACCCATGCGACAGCTTTAAACCTATTGCCCAGCTTATCTCAAACAATCCTGCAATTAATAAGATAATCCATTCCATAATTTTTCCTTTCACTCACAAAATCTTAAAAGAAAAATTCCAAAAAGGTATTCCTTTCGGAATACCT
>CALVER010000018.1 GCA_944326625.1 Candidatus Gastranaerophilales bacterium
AATAATCGTATAAAGCGGCTTTACCAATATTGGCACAATATAATGTCCTGCCTCAGGCAGATAATAGTTTTTATGTAAAAAAAGAGACTTTCAGCTCTTTTCTATTTTATTACTATATTTACAAGTTTTTTCGGTACAACGATAACCTTTATGATTTCGTGTCCGGAAATTAATTCCTTAATCTTAGGACTTTCCATTGCGGCTTGTTTGAGTTCATCTTGGGAAAGCGCTTCATCAACTTCAAGTTTATCTTTAACTTTTCCGTTAACCTGAACAACAAGCGTAATAGAGCTTGCTTTTGCAAGATTTTCGTCCCATTCCAGCCATTTTTCGTCATGGATTGACGTTTTGCCGCCCAAATCATGCCATGCTTCTTCTGTCAAATGCACCGCAACAGGTGACATAAGTTTTAACAGTGAAACAATTGCAAAACTCAAAACCGCCTTATCTTCGTCATCAAGCTGCGGCTTTTTGCCCTGCCAATCGTAAATCGCATTTGTTAATTCCCTGTATTTTGAAATTACTGTATTGAACTGAAAATCATTGGAAATATCGTTTGTAATGCCTTTGATTGCAATATGAACGGTACGGACGAGGTCGTCATTTTCTTTTTTAAGTTTTTCGGACAGTTTGTAATCAAGTGAGATATTCTCCTCATTTGACGCAATAAGCCGCCATACACGGTTTAAGAACTTATAACAGCCCTCAACGCCTGCATCTGACCAGTCAAAGTCACGTGCCGGCGGTGAATCCGACAGGATAAACAATCTTGCCGTATCTGCTCCGTAATTTTCAAATATTTCGTCAGGATCTACAGTGTTGCCTTTGGATTTAGACATTTTAGACCCGTCTTTTAAAACCATGCCTTGAGTTAAAAGATTTTTAAACGGTTCGTCAAAATCCAATAAGCCGAGATCTCTCAGTGCTTTTGTGAAAAACCTTGAATATAAAAGGTGCAAAATCGCATGCTCAATTCCGCCGACATACTGGTCAACAGGAAGCCATTTGTTTACTAAGTCACGATCAAAAGGCTTTTCGGAATTCTTTGCGTCGGAATATCTCAAATAATACCAGCTTGAACACATAAATGTATCCATAGTATCGGTTTCGCGTCTTGCAGGGCCGCCGCAGTGCGGGCAGGTAGTCTGCGCGAATGTTTTTGACGTTGTAATCGGTGATTTGCCAACAACTGAGAAATCAACATCTTTCGGTAATAATACCGGCAAATCTTTTTCATCAACCGGAACAATTCCGCATTTGTCGCAATATACAACAGGAATCGGCGCGCCCCAGTAGCGTTGTCTTGAAATCAGCCAGTCGCGTAATCTGTATTGAGTTTTGAATTCGCCAAACCCTTCTTTGACAGCCTTTTCAGTAATTAATTTTTTGGCTTCCTCATTTTTAATTCCTGTAAATTCGCCAGAATTTACAAGAACACCGGGTTCTGTATAAGCCTCATCAATGCAGTCGGAAGGATTTTCAGGATTTTGAATAACAACCTTCATAGGAAGATTATATTTTTTAGCAAAATCAAAATCGCGTGTGTCGTGCGTCGGAACAGCCATAACAGCACCTGTACCGTATTCAACAAGTGCGTAATCCGCTGTCCACAACGGGAATTCTTCGCCGTTGAACGGGTTAATACAGTGAGTTCCCAAAGGCACGCCCGTTTTTACTCTGTCTGTTGAAAGTCTTTCAATCTCAGTCATTTTGCGGGCATTTGCTCTGTATTCTTCTACTTTAGCCTTGTTTTCAGGCGTTGTAAGTTTTTCAATATCTTTATATTCAGGCGCCACAACAAGATAGGTTATGCCGTAAACCGTGTCGGGGCGGGTTGTATAAACGGGAACTTCAAGTCCTTCAATTTCTTTTACTTTGAATTTTATAATTGCGCCGTGGGATTTGCCAATCCAGTTTGCCTGCATTGTTTTAACATTATCGCCCCAGCCGGTCAATTTGTCCAAATCTTCCAGTAGAACATCCGCATAGTCGGTAATTTTTAAAAACCATTGCGACAGGTATTTTTTTTCGACTTCTCCGTCGCATCTCCAGCATTTGCCGTCGATTACCTGTTCGTTTGCAAGAACTGTTGCGCAATTTTCGCACCAGTTAACAGCTGCTTCTTTTTTATAAGCAAGACCTTTTTTATACAATTGTAAAAACAGCCACTGAGTCCATTTGTAATAATCGGGTTTACAGGTAGTGACTTCTCTGTCCCAATCGTAAGAAAGCCCGAGCATTTTTAATTGTTTAGTCATGTAAGCAATATTTTCATCAGTCCAGGTTTCAGGGTCTGCGCCGTGTTTCATTGCGGCATTTTCCGCCGGAAGTCCGAAGCTGTCCCAGCCCATCGGGTGCAGAACATTATACCCTTGAGCTTTTTTAAATCTTGCAATAACATCGGTTATTGTGTAATTTCTGACATGCCCCATGTGAAGCTTTCCTGACGGGTACGGAAACATTGAAAGCGCGTAATACTTTGGCTTATCGCTATTGTCATAAGTTTTAAACGCACCTGATTCTTCCCAGACTTTTTGCCATTTTTTTTCGATTTCCTGCGGAAAATAACTCTGCTTCATTCTTTTTCTCTCCCTGTTAAACAAATCCTAGCATGAAGCAAAGTAAAATACAATTATTCTGTAATTGAACATATCAAAATAGTTAACAATCTTGACATTTTTAAACAAATAAAAGATAATTAATGAAGTATATAATATTCGGGGGTGTTTAATGAAAAACAGAGCTTTCACATTAGCAGAAATGATGGTAGTAATGCTGATATTAACGATTGTATTAGCGGCATTTGCACCAATGATGACAAAACGTAAATCAGTAGATTCAACCAGTCCATGGAAATATGCAACAAATAACTCGGATGCATATTACGGGGTAACAGAGACTCAAACTGCCATGATCGGTCAAAATGCAAAAGACAGCAACGATCCTTCAAACAGGTTAACTTTGAATACGGGTAATACAAATCAGTATTCAGTTTTATTCAAGCGGGGGACTAATATATTAGGGGCAATAAGATTAAATTCAAGCAATTTTTTGTTTAATTCAAGAACAGATTATTCAACAGTACAAAACGGCTCTAAGCTTACCGCATTAGGGGCTCAGGCTCTGGCGTCAAATACATCGGGTTCTAATAATACCGCAATAGGTGCGTCTGCACTTTCATCAAATACTACCGGCGGAGATAATACTGCTGTGGGTTCGTCAGCTCTTGTAAGTAATACTACCGCAAGCGGTAATACGGCTTTTGGTTATCAGGCTTTGTTCGCAAATGCCACCGGAACAGGCAATACCGCTATTGGCTATTCTTCTTCACAGAAAGCAGAAGGTAACTATAATACTATAATAGGAGCGTTAGCCTATAATCAAGCACAAGAGGGTTCTAATAATACTGCTGTCGGATATAGTACACTTGGCGCCTCTTCAACATTAACCGGAACAACCCACTTGGAAAATAATTATAACACTGCCGTTGGAAGCTATGCTTTGAGTGAACATTATGCAGGTAATCATAATACAGCTATTGGGTATAAAACTCTTGGTGCATTAAACGAGCATCTGACAAGTTATACAGGCAGAAGTTATAATACTGCGATTGGCAGTCAAGCCTTGGGTAATAATCATAGTGGTCAATATAATACAGCCGTCGGTGCCAATGCACTTTTAAATTCCACTTCTGGCAATTATAATACGGCCGTCGGTTATGGTGCATGTTCCGGTGTTACTTCCGCAAGTTATAAAACCTGTATAGGATATGGTGCAGGACCAACAGGAGGGTCGGCCGAGGTTAATGACGAGAAAATCGTATATATCGGTGACAGTGACACAAAGGTTTACATACCGGGAGATTTGCAAGTCGTAGGACAGTTATTGACATCTTATACACCCTCAGACCGGAGATTAAAAAATGTCAAGGACGAAAATAAATCCGGCTTAGGACAAATTCGTCAGCTGAAAGTCTATGACTTTACATTCAAAAAAGACGAAACAAAAGCTCCGCATGTCGGTGTAATGGCTCAGGATTTGCAAAAAATATTCCCGAATTCGGTTTCAAAGGATACGGAAGGATATTTAAGAATTCGCTGGGATGAAATGTTCTATGGCGTTATTAATGCCGTCAAAGAACTTGACAAAATGGTTCAAAACCTGATAGACGACGTCAAAACTATCGTATCAAGGCTTGATGAACAAGAAAAAGAAATCAATGCTTTGCGTGCTAAAAATCAAGAACTTGAAAAACGCTTACAGGAATTGGAAAAACGTTTTTAAACATCCCCCCAGGATGTAAGGCAGCCGTTTTTTAAAAACGGTTGCCCTGTTTCTTTGTTTAACTTATAATAATAGGCATGAAGAGAATTTTTTCAGCTTTAATTATAGGATTATTCGTTTTTGTAAACCTCTATACACCGGCAGAGGCAGGTTTTTTTGCGGATAAAAAAACTGAAATCGTCCAAAATTTTAAGGATAAAAGCGCACAAAAATCTATACGTAAAATTCTGGAAAAACAAACTAAATTTGCATCAAACCATGATTACACGGGACTTTTCAATCTTTATGCAAATGATTTTATAAATACTGACGGATTTACAAAAGATATTTATTTTAAACTTATAAAAGATACTTGGACTTCTTATCCTGATATAACTTATACAACTGAAATTAAAGACATAACGGTTGACGGCAATAAGGCTTCTGCCGAAGTCTATGAAACATCTCTTGCAACCTCAACACAGCTTGAAGAAGGGGTTAAGCTGTACGGTGAATTGCATTCATATTCCAACGGTTTTTATTATTTTAAAAAAGTTGACGGCAAATGGCTTATATCAGGAGAAAAAGTTACTAAAGAAAAATCTTTTTTGAAATACGGCGATACAAGATTTATAGAAATGGATTTGATTTCGCCGGAAAAAGTCGTTCCAAATGAATATTACACCGCATCTTTAAAAATTGATCTTCCGGAAAATGCTTTTGCTGTTGCCTCAATCGGATGCGATGAAATAATTTATCCGCAGAAACAGACAGAAGAAGTTTTTCGTAGAATGCCGGATGATAATATTCTGGAGAGAATGTTTTACGCGAATAAAAACGGCAAGAATGAATATAATGTTGCATCAATTGGTGTTTCTAAATCGGAACAGATTACGCCCGAAAAAATTCGTGTTTATATCGCAGGGCTTGCTTTTATTATGACAAGAGTCAATGTCGAAGATGAGGTCGAAAATGCACCAAAAGATAAGTAAATATTTCTATTTTACAATTTGTTTTGCTTTCTTTGTATTTGCTACTTTATATCTTTCGGATTTAATTGTTTCGCAGCTTTTGCACGGATTTTCCTATACAAATGATTTGATATCTTTGAATTATGTGGAAAATACAGGTGCAGCCTTCAGTATTCTGCAGGATTCCAGAGAGGTGCTTATAATTGCGTCAGTTGTTGCGATTTGCGGAATTGTCGCGTATATTATAAGGCATATTTCAACAATTTCTATGAAGGCTATATTTTTCCTTGCGATGCTCGCGGCAGGTATTGGCGGAAATTTACACGAAAGAATTGCTCTCGGATTTGTCAGAGATTATTTTGAATTGAATTTTGTTGAATTCCCGGTATTCAACGTCGCGGATATTCTTATAAATGTCGGCGTTATAGCTATTATAATAATGATTTTACTCAAAAAGAAATTATGATAATTTTTGTTGACGAAAATGATGAAAATACAAGAATTGACAACTATCTTTCGGGGTTGTTTCCGGATATTTCGCGCTCTAAAATTCAAGGTTTTATAAAAAACGGCAATATTCTTGTAAACAATTCCGTTAAAAAACCTGCTTATACCCTTAAAAACGGGGATAAAATTGAATTCGAAAAACTGGAAAATGAAGAAATAAAAATTGAACCTCAAAATATTCCGCTTGATATAATTTACGAAGACGAAAACATGCTTGTTGTGAATAAGCCCTCCGGCATGCTTACTCATCCGACATCAACAGAGCGGGAAAATACTTTAGTGAATGCTCTTTTGTATAAATGCGGCGATAATCTTTCCGATATAAACGGAGAATTCCGCAGGGGAATCGTTCATAGGCTTGACAGAAATACCTCAGGTCTTTTGATGATAGCAAAAAACAATATGGCTCATGAATTTTTGGCGCAGGAAATTAAAGACCATGCCATTACAAAAAAATACAGGGCAATTTTAAAAGGAAATTACAACGGTGATGAGGACAGAATTGATTTACCGATCGGCAGACACCCGAAGCAGCCTCATAAAATGGCGGTCGTCCCCGTTAAAGACGGCGGCAAAGAAAGCGTTACTCTTTTAAAAGTCTTGGAAAGGTTCAAAGAAGCCACTTATGTTGAATTAACCCTTATTACCGGCAGAACTCATCAGATAAGAGTTCATACAAGTTATATGAAACATCCGGTCTATAATGACACTCTCTACGGTGCCGGCGAAGGCAGGGTTAAAACGGATGAGCAGGTTTTGCAATCGTATTATCTGAGGTTTACAAAACCTGTCACGGGTGAGATAATAGAATTGGAAATTGAACCCGATGAAAAAATTAATAAAGTGTTGAAATTTTACAGAAACAGGAGAAATTAATGAAAAGAATTATCAATATTGTGTCATATCTTTTGGTTTTGGGCGTAATTTATATAGCAATTGCAAATGCGCCCGAGACATTGAACTTGCATTTGTGGGGAATAAAAGGTACATCTGAAACCCTCGGTATGCCTGAATACACAACAAGTTTGAATCTCGCGGTTTATACTTTTATTGTGCTTGCTGTCGGATTATTTACCGGCATTTGCTGGATGGGACAGTTTTATTTGATGCAGAAAGAAAAGCTGAACGCATATAAAAGAGAGCTGGAAAAAAGCTCTATTACTAATTCATCAAGCTCATCAAGGGTTGAAGTTCTGGAAGCTAAAATTGCTACTCTTGAAAAAGCTCTGGATGATGCTTTGAATAAGTAATCCTTATTTATTTCTTACAAATTCAATATGATAGTCCAGAACATCCAGAATTTGTTGGACTTCTTCAAATTTTATTGTTTTCCTGCGTAATTTATTCGTCATATTGTTGCCGATATAACTTTTTCCGGTTGTCTCGGTTAGTTTTTCGCAAATTTTTTTTAAAGTGGTGCCGTTTTTGGCAATTAAACTTTTTAACTCGTTTCGAACATCCATTCTTTAATTATATAAATCCTTGACACTAAATGCCAGAAATGATATTATCAAACTATAATGCAATGTTAGTTGTGATATAGTTTGATAACATGGAGGATAAATATGGGAAAAGAGCAAAAAGTGCCTGAGGCACGACACCATATTAGAAATGTAGGTCGGCTTTACAAAGCCGACAGAAAAATTTACAGTCATCCTGAGGCGTTAGCCGAAGGATCTCAAGAAATTCAACCCCGCCCTCAAGGGGTAGGGGAAAGCCCCTTGAGCAAAGCTTACAGAAACCACAAACCTCACTCTACTCACGTAAAGCGTGCCGCCTTTACTCTGGCGGAAGTCTTGATAACCCTTGGCATAATCGGTGTAGTAGCGGCAATGACTATTCCCACGATTTCGCATAATATTCAGGAAATGGTTTTGAACAACCAGTTTAAAAAGTTTTACAGTACATTCAAACAGGCATTTATTGGTGTACAAACTATGGAAGGCCGTCCGATAAAGTGTTTTTACTGGGATGAAAATCCATACGCAGGAAAATGCACCAACAAATGTGATACGAATGAATTTAATGAAGCCGTAAATTGCCGCTGCGAAGAAACAGGTGAAGCACCTCCGTCTGATTATATGGGGCTTCGGTCTGAATGTACTATGTTGTTTAATGAAGTTATCACAAACAGATTAAAAGTCGTAAAAATTTGTAAAGACCATGCGTTAGAAGGCGGCTGCCTGCCTGAAGATATCAGAGGTGGAGATAAAATACGTGAAGAATTAAACCCTGACGGGAATTATAACCCCGAAGGTGAGTTTTCAGACAGTAAAATAAAAAATGTATATCCTGTCGTAGTCTTGCAAGACGGTGCTTATATAATAAGCTACGGAACAAAAAGCTATGCTTCACCTATATATGCCTTTGATATTAACGGCAAAAAGGGGCCTAATAAATGGGGGTATGATATCTATGGAGTATCCTTTTACGGTAATTCTAAAAACGGGATAACTGAATTCAGAAATTATGTACTTGCGGAAAAAGGCGGAAAATATCTTGAACAAAGACTTGAGGCTCTTGGCATAAAATAATGAAAAGAGGGCGCAAATTGCGCCCTCTCCTTAGAAGCGGATTTTTCCGCCAATTTGTTTTTAAGCTTCAGCTTCCTGTTTTTGCTGATTAATCAGATTTTGAAGCTTGTCTTTAATTTCGTCGCCTTTTTTCTGCAAATCTGAAACTACGTCATCAGCTTTTGACTGAATTTCTTTAACTGTTTCGTCTGCTTTTCTCATAGCTTCTTTTGCTGAATCGGCTAGCATTGCGCGGGTTTCTTCACCTGATTTCGGAGCAAGAAGAATACCTGTAATGGCTCCTATTGCGCCGCCTACTATGAAACCTGCTAAAAATCTTGTTGCTGACATATTATTTTCACTCCTTTTCTTTTACATTTTTACTTTATCCGGCAATTTTTTAATCGCCAAAACCGGCTATTTTTTTGAAAAAAGTCCCATCATTGAAACAAAACCTTTTAAAAATCCGCCTAAAATGGATTCTGAGAGAAGTTTTGTCTTACCGATGACTCTCTGGATAATATCTTTTACATTGTCAACACCTTTGTCAGTGCTTTTTACAAGGTCATTGATAGTATGTAAAGTTTCGCTTAATTCCTGCAGTGTCGGTTTTAATTCGGTATTAAGCATAACTGATGTTTCGTTTAAATTTTTTGACAGTTTTGACAAGTCTATTAACAGTTTTATCAAAAATCCGGCAACAACTACAAGCACAACGCTTGTTACCCATGCCAAAAAAGTAAGTCCCTGATTTAATGCTATTTGTGAAAAGTCCATAGTTAATTTCCTCTTTTAGTATGTGAATTCACTTTCGCCATCTTCCAGTTCTTTAGCTTTTCTAAGCTTTCTGTTTTTCAGCATGTTGCTGAATTTTCTGAGTTGTCTTTCAAGTTTGTATCTCATAAGATCAACTGATTCAAGCGCCTGCTTTTTAGCCTCTGTAATCGCCGGAGAATTTTCTTCATATAATTTGCAGGCTGTTTCTTTTAACTGCCGTCTTGATTCCTCGCCGGGTTTCGGGGCATATAAAACACCTGCGATAACACCGCCGATTACACCTGCTATCAGGCCCATTCCGAACATAAATGATTTATTTTTGCTCATATAACCTACCTCAACTTTCTTTTAAGTATAACATGTTTTTTTACAAATTACAAGCCGCACCCCTGTCCCAGCAGTCCTTTAGTACCACTGCAAGCTGCATTGCGGATAAACACTTTTTGCTTTTGCCTTTCAACATAATAAGTAAAGCGTATATCAAAACAGTTTTGATAATCGACATTGTATATTGCTGTTTTTTCTTTTCGGCATAACAGCTCAATTTATGCACGCCTTCGACAAGTTTTGCCACGGCATCTTTTGCTGATTTCAGCCCGTCTTTGATTTTAGGGTGTACATCAGTTAATTTGTCTGACAGCGCAAGTACTTTTTTGTCCGCTTTAATTATCAGACAAACAAGGTTGGTTGCAATTATCAACTCTGCTATTAAAATTATTGCAATAAATAAATACATTTTTTCTGCTTTTGTATTATTATATTTGAAGTATAGAATAATTAATTTTAAATTGGAATACACTTATGGGACTATTTATTAACGCAAAATTTTATACGGCGCTTTTTACGGCAAAACTTTCTTTTCTGGGGCTGAAACTTCTTAAAAGGCCTGCAACCTCATATCCGGGGTATATCGCGCTTAAAATTTGTCCTGATTTTCTTGCATTTTCAAAAAAATATATTAAAAATAACCTGATAAACGTGACAGGTACGAACGGAAAAACAACGACTTCAGGTCTTATTGCACACATTCTCGGGAATACTCATCAAAGTGTAATCCATAATCTTAAAGGGGCAAATATGCTCACGGGGATTGTAAATGCTTTTGCGCTCAGCATAAGACCTTTCAAACGTTTTGATTATGCCGTAGTCGAAACTGATGAGGCCTATCTTACAAGGGTTTATGACTTTGTAAAAGGAGATATTCTCGTTGTAACCAATCTTTTCCGTGATCAATTGGACAGATACGGTGAATTGGATTATACTGCAAAAATTATAAAAGAGGCAATTTCAAAAAATCCTGATTTGAAGTTAATTTTGAATGCTGACGACCCGATTGTAGCGTCTTTTGCAAAGCCTGATAAAACGACATTTTACGGCTTTGAAGATGTTGAATACCATTGCCGCTACAAAGATGAATCTCATGCGCCGTCTGAAATTTTTAATTGTATCTGCGAAGAACCATTAAAATATACAAAAAGATTTTACGCGCAGCAGGGGCATTATTTCTGTGATAAATGCGGTTATAAACGTCCTGAGTGCGATTATTCTGCAAAAGTTAAAATATTCGACGATTATTCGCTGATTTCAGTAAAATATAATGGCGTAACCTTTGATTTTAAGGTTAATTTAACGGGTTTATACAACGCTTATAATGCACTTGCGGCAATTGCTGCGGCGTTTGAAAACGGTTTGAATCAGTCTGAAATTCAAAATGCGCTTGACACTTATCATTCAATTTTCGGAAGAACCGAAACAAGAATTATAAACGGTCATAAAACCCTTATCCAGCTTATAAAAAATCCCGCAGGTGCCAGTGAAGTTCTGAAAACCGTCGACTTAAATTCCAATATATTAATCGCTATAAATGACGATTATGCGGACGGTCGGGATATATCATGGCTTTGGGACAGCGACTTTGAACAGCTTAAAAATGCTCAAAAACTCATCGTCACATCCGGCAAGCGCGCTTATGATATGGCGGCAAGGCTTAAATATGCCGGAATTCCGCAGGAAAAAATAACCGTAGTGCCTGATGTTAAAAAAGCTGTTAAATTTGTTGCAAATTCTGCTCAAAAAGATGAAAAAATTACGATTTTGCCTTCATATACGGCACTTTTGAAAATAAGTAAATACTAAAAGGAGAAAAAAATGTTACTAGGTGTAAATATAGATCACGTTGCAACTCTCAGAAACGCCAGAGGCGGTGTTGAGCCTGATACAATCAAGGCGGCAGAGGTTTGCGAGCTTAACGGTGCAACCTCAATAACAACACATTTAAGAGAAGACAGACGCCACATAAAAGACAACGATGTCAGAACACTTATTCATACTTTAAAAACCAACTTAAACCTTGAAATGGCAGTAACCGATGAAATGCAGAAGATTGCGCTTGAAATAAAACCGCATTCTGTCTGCCTTGTGCCCGAAAAAAGACAGGAAATCACAACTGAGGGCGGACTTGATGTCGCAGGACAGCTTGATAAAATAACAAATTTCGTTAAACCTTTGAAAGATGCGGGTATTCTGGTAAGCTTATTTATTGACCCGACAGAAGTTCAGGTTAAGGCTTCCGCAAAAACAGGCGCGCAGTTCATTGAAATGCACACCGGACAATACTCCGAAAAATTCGGAACACCCGACGAGGAAGCGGAATTCCTAAAACTTAAAAATTCTGCGGTACTTGCTCAATCTTTAGGCTTGAAAGTTAATGCAGGCCATGGGCTTAATTACCAAAATGTGCACAGAATGCACGAAATTCCCGATTTATACGAACTCAATATAGGACACAGCATAATCTCCCGTGCTGTATTTGTCGGTCTCCCTAAAGCGGTACAAGAAATGAAAGATTTGGTGAAATAATGAAATCAGAAGAAGAAATTGTAAAAGAAATGCAGGAAGTCGTTCAACAAATGGTGCTTGACGATTTGGAAGAAGACCCTTCTCTTGCGGATGAAATGTTTGAATGCGATTGCTGCGGACAATTAAAACCTCTTGCAGGCTCAATTGAATACAGCGGATACAGGCTCTGTAATGATTGTGTTTTAATCGCTGAAACCGGTTTTGCCCTGAATAAAATCCACGATATTCAGGAAGTAATCGACGCTATGGATGATAAAAAGCTTGAACAACTCTGTGATTTTATCAAACAAGAAGAAAATCGTTCAAATAATTAACTAGAACTATAGTTTCTAATTCTAAAGAATTAATTTTTCTTTACATATAGTTATAAAGAATTAGTTATTGGGTATAAAAAACTTATACCCTAAATTGGTATGCGTATTTTTGTATAAAAAGAAAGGCGAAATATATGATGAGAAAAAATGGATTTACACTGGCAGAAGTATTGATTACTTTGGGTATTATAGGCGTGGTTGCCGCAATGACAATACCGACATTGATTTCAAACACAAACGGTGCACAATTTAAAACAGCTTACAAAAAAGTTTTGTCCACAATGAACCAGGCAGTTTTAATGAACATTGCATTGGAAAATACTGATTTATCAACATTGAAAAAAGATGCAGCAACGGGGCAAACAGTTCCTGACGGTGCAACAATGACGAAATTGCTAAATGATAGAATGCAGTCAGCTACGGATATTACCACTAATTATTTTAAAGAAGCTACAGATATAGGCTCTATTGAATATACTGCAATTGTGACTTGCAATGATTCAAATAAAAATCTTGAAGGGTCGGTTTGTAAAGGCTCATCAAACGCAACTGAAACCGGAGCTGCAACCAAATTTACACCGACAAATACAAACGTAAAAATATTTTCTTTTGCTGACGGCACATCATTTGCGTATAATATTGATGCTGAAAATTGTACAGATTCAACAAAAGGATCCGAAAATAACAAATGCATTGGATTCATTGACGTAAACGGTGCAACAGGTCCGAATAGAGTTGTAACATGTGATACGGGTACAGAAGAAGGCGGAACAGGTGATAAGGCTTGTACGGTGGATTCATCAGGCGTAACCGATATTTATCCTGTTTATTTACACGGGCAGACAGTAGAACCCGCATCTGATGCGGCAAGAGCAGTTTTATTCGGTAAATAATAAATTTACCACGCAGACCCCAAAAGCACAAGGTAATTACCTTGTGCTTTTTTACGTGCTATAATAAAATTATGGAAAAGAAAATTTCGGATAAGGTTATAAACAGATTAACGCTTTACCACTGTATTTTGCAGGATTTTTTGAACAGCGGTGAAAAATATATCTCAAGCGGTCAAATAGCATCACTCTTAAATATTGATGATTCTCAAGTCCGAAAAGATATCAGCATTTTGAATAATTCCGGCAAATCAAGAATAGGTTATATCGTAGAAGAATTAAAAACATCTATTGAAAAAACTCTCGGATTTTCCAAAACAAAAAAAGCATTTATCGTGGGTGCGGGAAATTTAGGCATGGCGCTTGCAAAATATGATAATTTTACGAATTACGGGCTGAATATCATAGCGCTTTTTGACAATGATCGTAAAAAAATCGGCACAACCGTTAACGGCAAACTTTTAATCCTCGATGTGGAAAAATTGCCTAATTTGGCGCGAAAAAACAATGTTGATATAGCAATTTTAACAGTCCCGGGAAAATTTGCACAAAAAACAGCTGATTTTTTGGTTTCCGCAAATATAAAATACATCTGGAATTTTACCCCTACCGTACTAAGTGTCCCAAAAGACGTTCAGGTGTGGAATGAAAATTTAATGGGAAACTTTTTGCAATTCACTTACAATATTTAGGTTATAAAGATGCCTTAGTCCTTCAAGCGTAAGTGTCGGGTTAATATAATCAAACGGACGCTCGAGGTAGTTTGCAATCAGACCTGAATAACCGCCTGTTGCAACAAGAACTGCTTTTTGTCCCAATTCTTTTTCGCACTGTTTTACAAGTCCGTCAATCATGCAGGCAGTCCCTCTGATTACTCCGGATAAAATCGCGTCTGTTGTATTATGCCCAATTGCATTTGTCGAAATCGCAACATCAATTCTCGGAAGTTTTGAGGTAAATTTATTCAAAACTTTCATCTGCAAATTTATACCCGGAGCTATCATTCCGCCTATAAATTCACCATCGGCGTTTATAATATCAAATGTCGTCGCCGTCCCGAAATCCACTACAATCGTGGGTTTGTTATACAAAACATAGGCTCCTATAGCATTTGCAATTCTGTCCGCGCCCACTTCATCAGGAAAATCCGTTTTTATTTTTACACCGGTATTAATTTTATTGGTCAAAAATACAGGTTCAATTCCGAAAACATTTCTGACCGCACTCATAAATTTATTGTTTAGCTCCTCAACAACGGAGCCTACAATACATCCGTCAATTTTAAAATCTTTAAATAAAGACTTCAAAAGCACTTCATACTCTTCCAAAGACAAATCCTTGTCTGACGCGAGTCTGAATTCTTCGACAAGTGCTTCGTCATCGAAAAGTCCGAGTGTTATATTTGTATTCCCTATGTCTGATGTCAATAACATAATAAAATAATCCCTTTGCAGGGATTATTTTATATCAAACAAACATTTTTGTAAAATTAAGCTTGAACCGCGGTTTGACTTGGTTGTGTCGCACCGTTATTAAAAATGGAATTTCCGACATCCAATGTGAATGCAACCTTAGGTGCTGCCGAGCCGTCTGAGAATAATGAGTTTATTTTTTTCATTTTTTTCTCATCTGCATAATTGGTTTGCACATCGTTTTTATCATATCCTATACCTTTAATTGGTTCAATTGTTGACATAATTTATACTCCTCGTTAATATACCTTATATATATAAAGTATTTATTTAATAGCGAATTGCCCAAATGTCTAAAAAGCTTTACAATTTGTTACAAAAAATTATTGTCATTTATGTCGGATTAGTAAATCCGACCTACATTTTTACTACATTTTTATATATTAACTATTATAGGAAGTTTATTTTGTTCACTCTTTCTTTTTGTAGCGCAACAAAAAGAAAAAGTGAACCGAGAAAGAAAAACACGCTATTTATTTGCAATCCTTTGGATTGCTCAAGCCCTAACGGGCGCACATACGTGCCGTTGCAGTATTTTATCCCTCGCCCCCTTGGGGTAGAGGGTGTCACGTAGTGACGGGAGAGGGGCTAAAATCCTGCAATCTTTTACCGCGCCTTCTTACTCGCTCGCAATA
>CALVER010000019.1 GCA_944326625.1 Candidatus Gastranaerophilales bacterium
AATCCGGATTCCAAAGCCTTTGCACGGTAATCCGCAATCAATGTCGGTATAGTCATTGCCGCTACAACACCGATTATTGCAAGGGTTATCAAGACTTCAGCAAGGGTAAAGGCGACCTTCTTTTTAAAGTCGTTAAGACGATAAGACGTTAGGACGTTAAGTTCTTTTCTGGGAGCTTCGCTCACATATTTTTCCCTCCCGCCCTTGAGGAACAAAGGGAGCCAACGAGGTACGAGTTGTGCGACCCTGTTTCCGTAACGTAGTGTAGGTGGGAGGGTTAGGGTGGGGGGCATTCTCTTCGCCACAGTTACCAGATCCTGAAACAAGTTCAGGATGACATGACAAGTCTCACCAATGTCTTGTCTGTTGTCGTGCCTTTGGCACTTCAGGATGACAGACACCTTTCGACCACAACTATGTAGGTCGGATTTACTAATCCGACTGTTACTTCTTAGTGCCTTAGTGCCATAGTATCTTAGTAACTTTACTAAACTAATACCGTCAAAACCGGCTCTACATCTACCTAGAGGAGACGCCCCCCCCCGTTTGTCATAAATTCCTCATTTTTCATAAGAATTTCCTCCTTTTTAATACATACCAATAATTTTTCTTACTTCTGTTAAAACCTTTTGCGCTTCAATTCTTGTCTTTTCAGAACCCTTACGGATAATCTCATGGACTTCATCCAAATGTTCCTCGTAGTATTTTCTGCGCTCGCGTATGTCATGCAAACGTTCATTTACCAATGCGCCCAATTGTCTTTTGCAATCCGCACATCCGCGCAAACCTTTTTCGCATTCGCATTTAACCGTATTAACCTGTTCTTCATCGGCAAAAATCTGCCAGTATTTAAACGCGACTTCACATTGATCAGGATGTCCCAAATCGTCACGACGTAAGCGGCTTCTGTCCGTAATTGCCGTCATAATTTTTTTCGCCGTAACTTCTTCCGTATCCGAAATCTTTATATCATTATTATAAGACTTGCTCATCTTATTTCCGTCAAGTCCGCAAATCAATGAACATTCATTCAAAATCGGCTGAGGTTCGTTGAAAAAGTCTGTTTTATAAATGTTATTAAACCGTCTTACAATATCACGTGTAATCTCAATATGCGCAATTTGATCAACGCCAACAGGAATTAACGGTGAATTAAGCATCATAATATCCGCACTCATCAAAACCGGATATCCCATAAGCCCGTAACTAATTTGAGAATTTGCCGCCTCTTTTGTACGCAAAATTTTTGCCATATCTTTTAAAGTCGGATCACGTTCAACCCAATTTTGCGGCGTCACCATGCTTAAATATATGTGCAATTCCGCAATTTCCGGAATAAGCGATTGTACATATATTGTTGATTTTTCGGGATCAATTCCTGATGCCAGCCAGTCAATTACAACATCTATTACATCCTGACGCAAATTTTCCGTATTATCGTATTTGGTAGTCAATGCATGCCAGTCTGCAACGAAAAAATAGCAGTCGTATTCATTTTGGAGCTTAACCCAGTTTTGAATAACCCCAAGATAATGCCCCAGGTGCAATCTTCCCGTTGATCTCATTCCTGATACAATTCTTTGCATTCAATACCAACCTTTCCTTAATTATTATAGCATAAAAAAAACGGCCGAAGCCGTCTTTTTTTATCCTTATCCTTTTCCTAATTGATTTTACGCAACAACTTTTGATACGAATTTTGCAATTTCAAAGAATGAATCTTTTACAAATTCTTTTGCCAGAGTTTTAATCGGTCTGTTTTCAATACAGTCAAATACGTAATAAATCGGGTCTTTTGAATTATTAAAACGCATTCTTCTGTCAGATTTTTCAAGGTAGCAGTAATCTTCAATAGAAAAACCCGTATTGGAATTTCTTTTATTACCTTTTCTTCTTCTGGTTAAAGCACCAAACTGACCGTTACCTGCTGTATTATTATGCGAATTAGCTGCTGTTTCAATCATCTTTTGCTCTCTTTCTTAAAATTAATCTCTTCTTGTATATATAAAGTATATAAACTCAAAAAAATTGCTTTTTTAAAAAGAGCTTTGTTAAGATTTGTTTACAATTACCAAAAAACAACACAAAACGCTGATTAAGCGTGCTATTTATCGGATAATTTTATTATTTTCATCAACCATAACAACAGTCGGCTCAAAATTTTCAGCCTCATCAGGTGTAAAATAAGCATAGGAGACGATTATAACTTTATCACCCGGCTGAACTTTTCTTGCGGCCGCGCCATTCAGACAAATACAACCTGAATCCGCCTGACCTTTTATAACATAAGTTTGAAATCTTTCGCCGTTATTTACGTCTAAAATATCAACTTTTTGCCCGACTTTTATATTACTTGCTTTTAATAAAGTTTCATCAATCGTTATTGAGCCCACGTAATTCAAGTTAGCATCCGTAACCGTAGCTCTGTGTATTTTTGAATATAAAAATTCCAATAACATTTTTTACCTCGCACAGAAAATTATATATCAGACAAAAAAGCGGTGCAAGTTTTCACCTGCACCTTTGTGTTGTTTATTTAATGTGTGCCTTAATGCTGTTTAAAAATTTTCTTCGAATAACTTTCAATAAAAGGTGTATCAACTTCAAACACCAGAATTCTTGCAGGAGCTAAATCTACACGTAATTCATTATCCGCAGCCTGAACCACACTTTTTTCACCGTAAGAAGGAAGTAGATTTTTTAATTCCTGTGTGGATTGTAAGGTTGGAACTTTAACTTTGCAAGCAACGGATCTGTCAATGTTTTTGTTTGCAACAACAAGGAGAGTTCTGTCTTTGTAATGTCTTGCATAAGCTATAATCTGATCGTTTTTATCACCTGATTTATCAAGTTCTATGAATGAACCTTTATTTATTATATCTGAATATTTATCCTTAAGTTTAAAGCATTCCGTCATAAATTGACCGACTTCAGGATTTTTACCGCCGGGTTTTCTGGAAAGATTAAATAAATCCAATTTTCCGTGGTGAACAATCATTTCATGGCTATCGGTAGCGGTTTCGGGATTATATTTATTTTCATATCCGTAAGCATAATAATCACCTGACTGAAATCCGTCGACAATATACGGGTTAAGCATAGGTAATGTTGCCTGAAGTCCGCTTGTAAGATTGCAATAATTAGTTTTACCGTGATACATAGGCGAAATATCATCATGGGTTGCGAATGACCCGATTAAGGATTTTCCTTTATCAAGACGGTTTGACATTTCAAGCTGTTCTTCGACGTATTTCATAAATTCGGACGCCGTAGCCATTTCATGGAAAATGTGATATTGTCCGTAGATCATATCAAATCCCGCGCGCAAAGAATCTTCAGGCCTGTCATAAGGCATATTCGCCTGCGGAGAAGCATCTTCATAAGTATAAGATTCCGCAAGCCAGCCGAATTCAGGATCGAGTTTTCTTGAATACGGAATTATAATATCCCAGAATTCTACCGGTTTTGCTCTTGCTACATCTGCTCTGATACCGTCAATTCCCATATCTACGCAAAAATCAATGTATTGTTTATGGAGTTCCAAAAGTTTAGGGTTCAAAGTCCGCTTTCCTTCGTCTTCCCATGGCTGAAACATTCTGATATCATTCCAGCCTTGAGGGGTTTTAGCAAGCCCGTCGCGTTCTTTTGCCATAAGTTCCGGTCTGGCCAAGAACATATCATAAGAAGCACAGCTCGGGAGGTCAAGCATAACTCTTATTCCGCGCTGATGGCATGCATCGACAAATGCTTTAAATTGTTCTTCAGGGCTTCTCGGATCATTTGAATCTATTAATGCAGGATCAATTTCAAGCAGATCTTTAGGTGAATAAACTGAACCTGCCGTGCCCATTGCTTTAATTTTTCCGGGCGGATGAATAGGCAAAATATGCAATGTATTAAAACCTTGCGCCTTAACCTCGTCAAGCCGCTCAATTGCGTTCAGGAATGTTCCGTTCTGTTCACTGCCGTCAATATATTCGTTACCGTTCAGATCTTTTGCATTAAATATTCTTGGCAAAATAGCTAAAATTTTAGCCTCATTATTTCTTATTAGAGTTCTGAAATCATTTTTATAAGGTTTTTGTTCAACAACCGGTTGTTCAACTTTATTGACTAAAGGTGCGTTAATGGATGCCGTGGTTTTCAGGAATGTTTCAAGCAAATTACCTGTTCTGTACTGAGGCAAAACAGAATGGCCGGCAGATTTATCCGTTTGCTGCGGATGATATGTATTAACTTTTTGAATTAAAAGATTTGTTGAATTAATCATGCTTTACTCCTTCCGGCACTTTCATTTTTCCGAAGAAGAATTGCGAAAGAACTGTTACTCCCAGTAATGCCGCGCCAAAACCGCCAAACATTTTAAGCCATTTTCTAGTATTAAACATTTCCTTCATGGTTGTACTGAACATTTGATCAGGTGCCATACCCATTAAGAGGAATTGAGTATATGATTTCGCATTTTTATTTTGACTGCGTGCGACATGGTATGGCTTAAAGAAATAATGCGCATCACCAATTTCATTTATAAAATTATGTCTGTACTGAGTAAGTTCATTAGCGATACTGCCGCTTGAAATTAATTCTGCGGTTTTAGGATGCAGAGGATTTTCATAAAGAAGTCTTACCAGTTCCTGGAAGAATTGCTTATCCTGAGGCAAATCAACTTTGCCGCCTTCGACGATTTTACCCAGGTATTTATTCTTAACTTTTCCTGCGACAACTTCCAGCTGATCTTTATCCGCCAAATTCGGTTTTGGATTTCTGACTTTGTAGAATTTAGTTATGAAATCGGATGTTGTACCTTCGATTGACATTTGTTTTGCCAGTTCAACGATTTCTTCTTTAACTTCACGCGGCATATTGGCATGCAGAGCAGAAGTATAAGCAGGTGCAATATTTTTTATATCGGAAATTCGTTTGTAAAAGTCTAAAGTATTCAAAAGTCTGTATAAAGAGCTTCTTATACCTAAAAGCCTGTTGGAAACGTAAGACATTTGAACATTTTTCAATGAACCGAATGAACCGTTCAAACGATTCAGGGTATTCGGCATTTTAACTTTTTTCTCTTCAAATAACTGCGGAAGCTGTTCAAATATGGAATTTACAGTGGATTTGTAGCTGCCGGATGATGAAGAAGATGTATTAAGCGCTTCCATTTTTGAATCAAGCAGAGTAATTTTATCTCTCAAAGCCTGAATTAAATTGTCATAATCGTTTGTATCAGAGGAAACAATTTTTTCAATCTTGCCTCGAAGAAGTTTACCTACCATTTTTCTGTCATATCTGGTATCTGTAATTTCTTTATCGGATATATTAAACAGTTTTGGCAGACTTTCAGTGATTTCATTCCAGGTATTTGCAATAACAGTTTCGGGTGCAGCAGCGGCTTTAAGATAAACATATTCATCAAGCACTGCATTTTTTGCTTTGAAATCTGTAAATATTGAGGACACTGATTTAAGATTTTTTATTATATGCTCATTTAACCTGTTATTTGTACGGCCGAATAATGCCTTTGCAATGGGGTTATCAGCGGTTTTTACATTATACAATTTGTTTAAAATAAGTTTTTCATTCAATTTTTTATCAGGATTTTCAACATTATATTTTTGTATGTTTTTTCTTATTTGCGCTCCTATTGCCGCAAGAACCTTTTTGGCATCCGCATCGTTTAATTTATCGCTGTAATTATTCAAAATTGATTTCAAAGAATTTTCGTCCGGCATAAAGCTGTCAAGCACGTCGGAAGATACGGAGCTTCCAAGCACTTCACGGGTATTTTTAATTATATTGGAGATTGTTTTATCATCTACAATAAACTTCCTGTTATTTAACTGTAAAACATCATCCAAGTCGTCTTTTACAGCCTGTGCCGTTACGGGGTCAAAGCCTCTTGATAAAATAGTTTTAATTTGTTTTACAAGTTTAGGAGTTAACTCTTTATCTTTATTTATTGCCAGCAGGTCATCCAATTCTCTGACTGATTCAAAATCTTTAAATTTTTCAGATGATGTGCTGACATTTGCAATTAATTTATCTGCTTTTTTAGAACGTAAATTCCCAAGATAGGATTTTATTGGCTTTTCGCAAACATTACACATCAAAGCGCTCAAAACAGGTGTTGCAAATCCTGCTGTTAACATCCACATTGTGTTATTCTGAACAGCAACTTTTTTCATTTTTTCTTGAATAAAGTCGCGGCGGTTGTTCATATCTTTAGGAACGCCCATCCAGTCGCCTATTTTATTAATCTTTTCATCGCTGTACAAAGACCATGGCAAATACTGCGGATCCTGGAAAAACATTTTTTCTCTGCCGAAACTGTCTTCATATTTTTGTCTTATATTAAATCCGTGAATCAATTGAGCAGGCCATTGAAGTGCAACCTTAGGCCAAATAGACATTGCAGCGAAAAATGACGCAAAACCTACAAGCTCCATAGCTTTTGCCAATGGCGCCTGCTTTCTTGTCATCAAATAACCGGCAATCATAAGCCCGCCGATTTTCATGCCTATATCATTTATCTTGCCTAATTCATGATCGTTTGCTTTTCCTGTAACAGATTTACCAAAAGATTTTGCATCATAGATTAACCTTTTACCCGTTTCAGCAGGCAAACTCAATAACCCGCCGTTTACAAGGTGTCCGCGGGATTTAAGAGGTTTTATAAAAGTACGGTTGGACAAAACATATTCTATGTCAAGATTACGATCCTTTTTATCAGGGGTCGTTTGCGGCATATTATTCAAATATGTTTGGATTAAATTCGGTCTCATGCCACCACGTACTTTCTGTCTTTTTTAATAACGTCATCTGCGCTGAGTTCGGACGGTTTTTTAATATGAACCGCATTAATCACGCCCAAAATTGAAGATACTGCTGCAGCACCTATCATAACTTTACCTGCATGTTTTGACCAGCCTGCCGCACCTGCGGGACCTTTATAAAGATCTTTTGCGCTTTTTACCGCACTGTCTTTAAGCACTTTTAGAGAATGCTTGAACTTGTTAAATTTCCAAAATTTTAATGTCGCGACATTAAAATAATCTTCCCATGGAGCCTGAAAAGCATAAGCCACACCGGCTGCTGCCCACAAATATGATGATAATGTTTTTGCCATATCGGTTTTTGTGGCAATTTTACGGATTATAGGCTTCATTTCCTGGTCAGAATCTGCTAAATTTTCACCCAACCCAACTTTTTGGGCAATTTTATCAAAATATTCGTTTCTGTTTTCGCCATGCGCTTCTGATTTATAGAACAAATCCCAGCGCGGAAACTCTTTGCTTTCGTAGGCCTTATGGTATTCAATGCTCGTAATATCGGTGTCGTTAATATTATCCGGCAATTCATAATTTACTTTTGCATAAGGAACCTCTGTATCAACACCCGTAATCCATTTGACAGGAGCTGTTACAAATGATTTTGTCGCCGATTTTAAAATCCCGTAAAACAGTACGCCCAAAGCCATTTTGCGGCCTATAGCACCTGCTTTTGATCTTGCAAGAGGTGCAAAATGTTTGTTTGCGGAGTTGAAAACAGACATCAGCATTAAACTGCCGACAACATAAGGCACTGTTCCCATTGTCAAAAATTCATAAAAATTGGCGTTTTTGCTCCCTTTTAAGCCCTTTGCCGGATATAATGTCAATGCGTTAGTAAATTTATCAAACCCTATTCTTGTACGGTTTGCAAAATTATTTTCAAGCAGAGTGTCTTTTGCATAAGGTAATTTACCACCTTCCGCATTATTACTTTTGAAATTCACGCTTATTTTTGAATTACTAATCGGTGAAATCATTTTTACTCCGCACACATTATGTATAATATAAAGTCAGTCAAAAAATTTTTTGCCATGACTATTTTTTTAATTTAACATTTTTTTACAATATTTTTATGCAAAAACCGTAAAAAATACAGCCGTCAAAATACCTACTACAACACAGTAATAACCGAATATTGCAAGTGAAAATTTTGCAACAAATTTCAGAAAATATTTTATACACAAATAGCCGACCAGCCCTGAAACAATTGTTCCGGCAATAATAGCATTCCAATTATAAGTAAGCGCCTCATGCAAATCTATTTTTATAAACGGATAAACCATAGACGCACCGAGAATAATCGGAATACTCAATAAAAATGAATATCTTGCCGCGGTTAATCTGTCCAAGCCGTTGAAAAGTCCGGTTGCAATAGTCCAGCCAGATCTTGAAAGCCCCGGAAGCGCCGCAATACCCTGCGCTAACGCAATAAATATCGAACTTTTCAAATCCACATCGGATTTAGTCGGAATTTTTTTGGATCTGTATTCGCTGTAAAAAAGGATAAAACCTGTCATAATAAGTAAAATCCCGACAATAGCAGGCGAATACACAAGCTTTTCCGCGACTTTTTCCAATGGATATGCAACAACTACGGTTAAAACCGTACCCAATAATATATAAAGCCCGACTTTTGCGTTTTGGTCACTATAATCTTTTGTCTTAACCCCGTTCCACAAGGCTTTTAAAATATCCGCAATTTCTTTTCTGAAAAATATCAAAACAGCAATTAAAGTTCCGAAATGAAGCATGATATCAAAGAAAATTTCCTCATTTGAATGCTGAACTATCTCAATTCCCTTAAAAACCTTATAAAAATTAGATGTAAAAACCAGATGCCCGGAGCTTGAAATCGGCAAAAATTCACTCAAACCCTGTACTATCCCCATTAATATTGCCTGTATAAAATTCATTTTTTATTCCTCTTCGTAATACGTAGCGCAGGAAGTCTGTGTCTCCCAAACTGAAATTTTGTCTAGCTGAACGATTTTTTCCTTTAATTTGCCGTAAATAAACCATGCAATCATCTCGCTGGACGGACTTTCACCGTTAAATTCAGGCAGTTCATTAATATCTTTATGATCCAACAAGTCTAAAACCGCATTCAATTCACGTTTCAAAACCTTGTAATCAATCAAAATATTGCTTTTGTCAAGCGTATCGCCCTTTACATAAGCCTCAACCATCCAGTTATGCCCGTGCTGATTTTCGCATTCACCTTCATAATTCAAAAGATGATGTGCTGCCGCAAAAAACGCCTGTGTCTTAATTTCGTACATTTTTCTCCTCTTTATCAGGAAGCTTTTGGTGTGCTTCCTTCACAAACTATATACTCTTTTTCAATCCCCTGACAATCCAGAATAAAATCGCAAAGTTCTCTGACTGCTCCGCGTCCGCCGTTTTTGGAGGACACAAAATGACAAATCCCCTTTACTTCATCCACCGCGTCATTCGGGCAACATGCCAGACCTACTTTTTCCAGACAGCAAACATCCGGCAGATCATCTCCCATATAAGAAATTTCATCATAAGAAAGATTGTATTTCTGACGCAATTCTTCTAAAGTCGGGAGTTTGTATTTTTTCCCTTGATGCAATTCTGTTATATTAAGATTTTTGGCACGGTGTGCAACCGTACCGTTATTTCTTGCTGTGATAATTGCTGTTATAAATCCTGCATGTGCCATTCTGACAAGCCCATGCCCGTCTTTTGCGTTAAAAGTTTTATATTCAACGCCGTTTTCGTCATACGTAACGCTTCCGTCAGTCATAACACCGTCAACGTCAAATGCCATAAGCTTAATCTTTTTTGCTCTCTCTTTTAAATCCATTATGCAACACCCGCTTTCAAAATATCATGAATATGGATAACGCCTATGGGCTTATCGCTGCTGTCAACGACCGCAAGCGCCGTGATTGAATATTTTTCCATCAAATGAAGCGCACTTGCCGCATATTCATCACCGGAAATTCTTTTCGGATTAACAGTCATGACATCTTTAATTAATAAAGAAACCGTATCCGGATATTTTATCAAAGTTCTTCTGATATCACCATCTGTCAAAACCCCTGCGAGTTTACCGGAATTATCAACAATCATAGCCATACCGAGTTTAAATTTTGAAATAGTTTCAATAACGCTTGTAAACGTATCATTTTCGTGAACAATCGGAAGTTTTTCGGGATCAGACAGCATCAAATCTTTAACATGATATAAAAATCCTTTGCCAAGAGCACCTGACGGGTGGAAAATCAGAAAATCTTCTTCTGAAAATCCGCGTTTTTCCAAAAGACAAACAGCAAGAGCATCCCCCATTGCAAGAGTTGCCGTTGTGCTTGCTGTAGGAGCTTTATTCAAAGGACAAGCTTCACGCTCAACCGCAATATCAAGGACAACATCACTCGCTTTTGCAAGAGTTGAATTCATATTGCCTGTCATACCTATCATCGGCACTCCAAATCTTTTTATAAGCGGCAAAAGATTTAACAACTCCTGAGTTTCACCGCTATTGGAAATCGCTATTATAACGTCATCACGGGTTATAATCCCTGAATCGCCGTGCGTACTTTCCGCAGGATGCAGAAAGTATGACGGAGTTCCGGTTGACGATAAAGTCGCGGCAATTTTTTTACCGATAAGACCGGATTTACCCATACCGGTAATAATTACCCTGCCTTTACAAGAATACAAAAGTTCAATTGCCTTATCAAAGTTATCGCCTATTCTGTCGATTAACTTTAAAATAGAATCCGCTTCTATTTTTAATACATCTTTTGCCAAGTCGTTTATTGATTTTACATTCATAGTTACTGCCATATTTACTCCCCTTTGAAATTAATTATACTATAAATATCCGTCAAAAGTATTAAAAATATATAAAATTTTTAAAGTTTTTAAACTTTTTTTGCGATTTTAATGCAAAAAGGACGCAAAAATGGCTCAAAATATAACCAAAAGCAAATATCTAGACTTGAATTGCGGAAATTCGCAGCAAATTTTAGAAAACATTCAAAAATATATAAATAAATTTGATTGTCCTGAGATGACTATAGATTTATCGAAATTGAATATACTTGAGGCCGCGAAAGTAATGGTGTTGTCATCTGCGTATCATTATAAAAAATACCCCGAAGGCAAACTCAAATGCCACGTACAATCCGAAAGCGTCAAAAATCTTGTATCAGGATTTTCAACAGTAAATCTGGAAGTAGTGGAATAAATTTTACGGCAAGCATTCCCAATAAGTTTTGGTTTCATCATCAGGGCAAATATTTTTTAGAGCCCAGTATGTACAGCCAATACCATTTTGTTCATTTGTTGAATTTTTTGAACAATAGGTATTATTATCCGCATAATTCCAAAAGCCGTAGCTGCCTTCTCCCAGAGGTATAAGTCTCTTTGTTTTACTGTCAATTCCGAAATAAAATATATCATGCCCTATAGCATTCGGTCCGCCGCTGCCGTTTACGTCAACAGATATCCAGTTCGCATAACAGTTATATATACCACCCGCCGCGCTGCCGTCCGTGAAAATTTGTGTTGGCAAATGGGCGCAAGCGGGATATTGCGTCAACACATTACCAGCATAATCTTTAATAGTATATTTTCGTGTTCTCCTGTCAATATAATTCAGTTCATACCAGATATCTTGAGCCGATAAATTATTATTTTCATCCAAAGTTTTGTAATTTTGCCATAATGCAGTATAAAAATCCGTCACTCTGGTACTACTATTGTTATCAGAGGAAAACGCTCCGTAAAATTCATTTTGCAAAGGAACTAATGCCTGCACGAGCGTTGAATATGACTTTTTAAATCCGCTTTCAAGTGCTTTTGTTTGATATTTTGTTATTAAAGTCGGTATTGTCATTGCCGCGACAACACCGATAATCGCAAGGGTGATAAGGACTTCCGCCAGCGTAAAACCTGTTATTTTTTTATAATTTTTTGTCCTTCCAAACATTTTTACCTCCTATAAAAATATACCACAATTTACGTACTGGTAATACGTATAATTTACAAAAATTTACGTATAGACTGTACGTATGAACTTTTACACAGAACTTGGCAAAAACATTAAAAAACGACGCAAAGAACTTGGTTTAACCCAGCAGGAACTGGCCGACAGATTAAATATGTCGCTGAACTTTGTCGGAAAAATTGAAGTTGCTTTTTCCAAGCCTTCACTTGATACATTGATAGAAATTGCACAAGCTCTTGACACAACCGTTTCAAAACTGACTGATTTTAATTAAACGTAAATTTGACAGTACTGCATTAAAAATATATAATTAGACTATGGATTACGTAATGGACATTTCAGCGCTGCAAAATGCGATTAAAAGCTTAAAAGATGCATACTCGGAATATAACAAAACCGAAAATGAATATGTACGGGATTCTGTTATTCAAAGATTTGAATATACTTATGCTCTTGCCGTAAAATTCATCCAGCGCTATATTGAGCTAAATATTCCGAATCAGGAAGATTTGAGCACTTTGACATTTAACCAATTAATCCGTCAGGCAAATGAAATGGGAATTCTTCTGAATGACCTTGAACAATGGATTATATACAGACAAAAAAGAAATATAACTTCTCACACATATAATATAGAAAAAGCAAAAGAAGTTATCTCAATTGTCGGTAAATTTATTGAAGAAATTGAATATCTTATTACTAAACTGAAATGATATACCTTGAAGAAAAATATTTAAATACCGTCAAAAAAATTTTATCGGAATACAAAAACCGCATAGATAAAGTTTATGTTTTTGGTTCGAGAACAAGGGAAAAACACAAAAAATATTCCGATTTGGATCTGGCAATAAAATTTATTACAGGTACAGACAAAAACACCCTGCTTTTCATAAAAGATGCCTTTGAAAATTCCGAATTACCCATTGAAGTTGACGTTGTTGACTTGGATGAAATTACCGACGAATTCAAAAACGCAATAGCAAAAAGCCTTATAGAAATTAACATGATTTAACAAACCGCTTGCAAAATAAGATTTATATAATAATATTAGAATATATTATAATATTTGTATTATAATAAACTAGCCAAAAGTTATAGGCTTTGGTATGCCTGTAATTTTTTAGTTACTTAAACCAAAAAGGAGATAAGAAAATGCCAAAAATGAAAACACACAAGTCTGCTGCAAAACGCTACAAAGTAACGGCAACAGGCAAAATCCAAAAAAGACAAGCAGGTATAGGCCACTTGCTCCAGCACAAATCAGGTTCAAGAAAACGCAGAATTTTCAAACTGGTTGGTGTTTCTGAGTCACACTTAAAACTGGTTTCCAAAGAGTTACCATACAAGAAGTATTCAAGATAGGAGCATAAAATGAGAGTAAAACGTGGTAATGTTAGTCGTTTAAGACACAAAAAAATATTAAAACTTGCTAAAGGCTTTAAAGGCGCAAGAAGCAGAATTTTCAAAGTAGCAAATACAGCTGTTATGAAAGCGCTTAAATACGCATACAGAGATCGCCGTACTACAAAACGTAATATGAGACGCCTCTGGATTGTTAGAATTAACGCGGCTGTAAGAGAACGCGGCATGAGCTATTCAAGATTTTTGAATGCCTGCAAAAAAGCTAATATAGTTGTTAACAGAAAAATGCTTGCTGAATTGGCAGTTAACGACAAAGAAGCTTTTGATGTAGTGTTTGAAGCTGCAAAAGCTGCAAAATAATTTATTTAAAGCTAAAAAAAGAACCCTCAGATGAGGGTTCTTTTTTATTTCAAATAACCGTCAGGGAATTTCCAGCCGTTCAGTTTAATAACAGCTCCGCACACATAACCGAAATCTTCACTGCTGCAAGCCACAGGTACAGTATTTTGAGATACAAGATTATCTATAATTCTTGTACCCGGCTCCATTAATTCTTCGAGTGAAAGCCCGCTATCCTCGCCATATAACTTTAGACCTCCACCTATATTAAATGATTTACCGGATACAAAATTACTGTCATCATCTAAATGCCCAGAAACATCTACCCTGTTATTGGGAGAAAAATACATCACGAATATATCTTTTCCAAAAGTATTAGGCTTATTAAAACCATTTAAATCAACATACAACCAAACATGAGGGTACCATTTATCAATCTTTGCCACACCCCATGTCAAAACTTGTGTTCCGTCAGGCAAAACAAACGCTATATGATTTGCAGCACTTCCGAGTTGAGAATAAGCATTCCAATTATAACCGTTCGCGGCATAAGTATTCTCCGGAAAACATTCCTTTGTTGCAGGAATACATTTTTTGCTTACTTTTAAATGCGGAAAAATATATTTATTATAAAATTTTTCAGTAGTTTCATCGGTTTCTTCTTCTCGCATCCAAGACCACATTGAATAATCACCATATTCAACTTTACCCATTTCAAACGCATTTTTTAATGTTGCATAAGTTTTTTGCAAACGGGATATTGTCTGCTTTTCCTGATAATTCGCGATGAGCGTCGGGATTGTCATGGCTGCTACCACCCCGATTATTGCAAGGGTGATTAAGACCTCCGCTAGGGTAAAGGCGATTTTCTTTTTAAAGTCGTTAAGACGATAAGACGTTAGGACGTTAAGTTCTTTACCGTGAGCTTCGCTCACTAATTTTTCCCTCCCGCCCTTGAGGAACAAAGGGAGCCATCGAGGTACGAGTTGTGCGACCC
>CALVER010000020.1 GCA_944326625.1 Candidatus Gastranaerophilales bacterium
GTGAGCTTCGCTCACAAAATTTTCCCTCCCGCCCTTGAGGGGGAGGGTTAGGGTGGGGGGCATTCTCTTCGTCACAGCTGCAAGATCCTGAAACAAGTTCAGGATGACATGACACGTCACACCAATATCTAGTGTATTATCGTGCCTTTGGCACTTCAGGATGACAGACTCACTTCGACCACAACTTTGTAGGTTGGATTTAATAACCCGACTGTTACTTCTTAGTGCCTTAGTGCCATAGTATCTTAGTAACTTTACTAAACCAATACCACCAAAACCCTTGTTAAATCTAGCTAGGAGAGACGCCCCCCCCCGTTTTGCAAAAATTCTTTGTTTTTCATAAATTTTTCTCCTTCTTTTTTATAATCATAACAAATTTCAAATTAAAAAGCAATAAAAATTAAATTTTATAATATTTTTATTATATAATACAATTATATAAAGATAAAAGAGGGGAAAAAATGCAAGTATCACTAAACTGGTTGAACGAATTTGTAGATTTATCAGATAAAACACCTGAGGAAATAGCACACGAGCTTACAATGAGCGGTTTGGAAGTCGAAGCCGTTGAAGAAGTAAAGCCGAAATTTACCAATATAAAAACCGTAAAAATCGAAAAAATTGATAATCATCCGAATTCCGACAGGTTACATCTTGTGACCGTAAACACCGGTTCCGGTCTTAAAACAGTAGTCTGCGGGGCACAAAATATAGCGGAAGGCCAAATTGTTCCTTACGCAAGTGTCGGGAGTCAGGTTCTTGACCGAAAAACAGGCGAAATGTTCACTCTCACGCCTGCCGTTATAAGAGGTGTTGAATCTCAAGGCATGCTTTGTTCCGCCGATGAACTCGGTGTTGCTGAACGTAATTATCAGGAAGAAGACGGCATTTTAATACTTAACAGAATTTTCCCTGATGTGAAAATAGGACTTGATGCGGAAGATGTTTTAGGCTTTGAAAAAGATTACATAATTGATGTGGCGCCTACCGCAAACCGGGGTGATGAAATGTCTGTTCTGGGGATTGCACGTGAACTCAGCGCGGTTTTCAATAAAAAGTTAAACTTTAACCCTATACAATGCACAAAAGATTTGTCAACAAATGAATTTCAGGTTGAAATATTGGATGATGATGTATGCAAATATTATTCAATAGGTTTAATAAAAGACATTAAAATAAAACCGTCTCCTGATTGGATGCAAAAAAGACTGCTTGCATCAGGTGTAAGGGCAATAAACAATGTTGTTGATATTACAAACTATGTAATGCTTGAATATGGCACCCCGCTTCACGCATTTGATTTTGACAAATTAAACGGATATCTATGCGTAAGACGTGCAAAAGAAGGCGAAAAACTCACAACGCTTGACGGAATTGAAAGAACACTCACAACCGATTCCGTTCTTATCGCGACAAAAGAACATGGCGTATGTCTGGGCGGCGTCTTTGGCGGTGAAAATTCCGAAATTGACAACAATACCAAAAATATTGCGCTTGAAGCCGCATATTTTACACCTGTAACAAACAGAAAATCTTCACGCAGCGCAGGTTACAGAAGTGAAGCAAGTGCAAGATACGAAAGAGGTGTGGATATAGAAGCCATTCGTCCGGCATTAATGCGAGCTATGCAATTATTGACTGAATATGCAGATGCCAAAGTTACGGGAGTTGCAGAAACCGGCCAAAATAAACTTGAACCGCTTGAAATAACACTAAGATTTGCGCAGGTTAACAGAATTCTCGGCTGTTCAATTGACCAGCAAAGATGCTGCACAATTCTTGAAAATCTCGGCTTCAAAAAACTCGGCGGAAATGACGCTGCAGCAAAATTTTCAGTACCTTCATGGCGAGCTTATGACGTAACCCGCGAAATCGACTTGATTGAAGAAATTGCGCGTATCAACGGTTATGACAAAATAGCACCGACACTTCCCGCTAAAAATGAAATGCCGGAAATTCTTCACGAAGAAAAAGTTCTGGCGCAAATAAATACAATTATGCGTTCATCAGGCTTGAATGAAATTATTACAAGCTCATTAATCGGTAAATCACTGCTTGACAAATTTATGGTGCCGTTTGATGAAGATAAAGCCGTTTACGTTGAAAATGCCGCAAGCGAAGAATACTCAATGCTGCGTCAATCACTTGCCGCAAGCGTTTTGAACGTTATGAAAAACAACTTTGATAACGGCCGGAAAAATTTCTGGGGATACGAAATCGGCAAAATTTATAAAATTACCGGCTCTGCTGACGAAAAAACAGCCGGAGTTACCGAATCACAGGTTCTGGCAGGCGTTTTAACAGGTGAAGTCCAAAACTCCAAATGGCAAAATACCGGTTCTCTTGATTTCTATACAGTCAAAGGGATTTTTGAACATTTGTTTGAAGTTCTCGGCGTTGAAAGAAGAATTAAATTAAACCTTTGTTCGGATATTGACTATATGCACCCCTATAGAACGGCAGAAGTTCTCCTTTTGGGCAAAAAACCCGAAAGAATAGGATACTTCGGACAAATCCATCCGATTTTAAAAGACAAATTAAAATTAAACCAAAACGCATTTTTGTTTGAACTAAATCTGGATATTATAATTTCTGCAGTAAAAGAAACCGTGCCAAGGTTCAAAAAGCTTCCGCAATTCCCTGAAGTCCGCCGCGATCTGGCATTTGTAATAAACGAAAATGTTACGTTTGACGAAATTCAAAAAGTCATAAAAGGTGCGGTTCAACAAAATATTTTCAAAGGAAGCGAAGTATTTGACGTTTATCACGGCGAAAATATTGATAAGGGTTACAAAAGCCTTGCCTTCCGTATAAAAATGCAGGACGATAATGCAACTCTTACAGACGAAATTATTGAAAAACAAATGCAATCCGTCAGAGAAAAACTTCAAAAAACTTATGCGGATATATCTTTCCGAGAATAGGAGATTTCTTATGAAAAAACTGATAGTATCTTTGGTTTTGCTGCTGGGTTTAATTTTACCCGTAAATGCCGCTGATATCATGCCTGTGAATGTTGAACCTAATGACCTCAGAACTATCGGTTTGTATCAGGTATCTAAAGATATAACGCTTTATGAGCAGCCGGATGAACAATCAAGCATTATAAATAATATTAAATGGTCTGCCGTAGATATTTTTCCGGAAGGAGTAAAATTTAATGAGCTTTTCATTGTATTTATTCCGGAAAAAGAACTGGGGTTTGTTGCGGTAACGGATGAAACAGAAGATTGGGTTCAAATAATTTATAACAACAAAACAGGCGAAACCGGCTGGATTAAAAAAGATGATCCGTATAAATTTATGAGCTGGATCCACTTTTACAATATGTACGGCAGAAAATACGGTCTTTATATTCTCAAAGGGGCACCTGACAGTGTAAAAGATATAAGAAGTGCAACCGATGACACAGCACAGTTACTTGCGCAAATGAATATGCCCACCAAAATTAAATTGAACGTAATCAGAGGCAACTGGGCACTCGTAAGCGTTCTTGACCTTGACAGAGCGCCAAAAACCGGTTATATCCGCTGGAGAGGCGACGACGGGATACATTACCTTTTCCCCGATATAAAATAAAACTTCTCTGTAACAATCCGCAAAAAATGCTCGACAATTGATTTTGTTTGTTATAGCATTGGCTTAAACGCGATAATAAATAGAAAAGGAGAATTTTATTATGCAAGTTATATTAAAAAAAGATGTCCAAAATTTAGGCGAAGCAGGCGACATCGTTAACGTTAAAGACGGTTATGCAAGAAACTTCTTGCTGCCTCAGGCAGTTGCTGAAATCGCAACCGAAGGCGCTCTTCAAAACCGCGAAAAGAATTTGGCAAGAATTAAAGCTAAACAGGAAAAATTGCACGCAGAAGCTCTTAAAAAAGCTGAAGCAATTGAAAAATTCGGCAAACTTGAATTGTCTGCAAAAGCAGGTGAATCCGGAAAATTGTTCGGTACTATTACAACTAAAAAATTAACCGAAGAATTGAAAGAAAAATCAGGCATTGAAGTTGACAGAAAAAATGTTTCCTTGAATGCTCCTATTAACAAAATCGGCGAATACAAAATGCTTATCAAATTAACTTCTAAAGTTAAATGTGAATTGGCAGTTTCAGTCAGCGCATCAGAAGTTGTTAAAGAATCTATTGAAGAAGAAGTTGAAGAAACAGCAACTGAAGAAGAATAAGCTTTGAGGTGGGATTGAATGGAATGTCTGGCAATTGGTTCATTACCTTATGACAATCCCAAAGACGCCATGACACAGGTGCAAAACTATTTTTCTAAAATACCGTTTTGGCCGCAGCTTGCAAATGTTAGCAAAAATGAGGACATGACTTACCAGTTTTTGGAAGGTATGCCCTCATTTTTTATCCCTGATGACGGAGACTTTCACTTCGATACGGAAGATGAACAGTTTTTTAACGATGTGGAAGAATTTTTGTCTGATTATGAAAGAATTATCGAAAACAAAGATTATAACCTGCTTGAGAAATTCAGAATAAGTGAAAACTTTTCATCAACATTCAGACCGTTTTTAGAATTAATTAAAAAAAATCACTGCAAATACGCAAAAGGACAAATAACAGGGCCGTTTACACTTGCGGCCGGACTTACGGATAAAAAAGGTAAATCCGCAATTTACGACGAAACTTTGCGTGAATTAATCGTAAAAATTTTATCCTTAAAAGCATTGTGGCAGGTGACAGAAATTAAAAAAGCAGGTGCTGCCCCTGTAATTTTTATTGATGAACCCACTCTGAGCCAATTGGGAGCTTCAAGTTATATTACGATTTCCCACGAAGAAGTTATCGCTATGCTCCGGGAAATTTCCGATATAATAAAAAATAACGGCGGGATTTCCGGAATTCACTGCTGCGGCAAATGCAGCTGGACAGTTCCTATTGACGCAGGGATTGATATTATCAGTCTTGATGCGTATACTTATGCTCAAAACTTAAGCATATATCATAAAGAAATTAAAACCTTTTTGGAAAAAGGCGGTAAAATAGCCTGGGGCATTGTCCCGACAAAAGATAAAAAAGCATTGGAAAATGCAGACTTAACCATAATTGATGATAAATTTAAAAAAGCTGTTAACTATTTGACTAAAAAAGGAATTAATGAGAAACTAATAATAGAAAATTCTCTTGTTACACCGACATGCGGAGCCGGTTCCCTGTCAAATGAACTTGCGGAAAAAGCAATGCGGCTTACATTTGAATTAAAAGAGAGGTATAATGACAACTAAACTTGCAATTACCGGAAAAAGCGGAAGCGGTAAAACAACAATTACCAAGGCTTTTTTAAATATAATGAAAGAGATGTTTCCGGAAAAAACAATCCTGCTTTTGGATAATGATTTAACGGGCGAACTCGGGCACAGCTTCGGACTTGATATCAGAAACACAATTTACGGGATCAGAAGCGGAAAACACGAATACAAAACCGGCATTCCTGAAAATATGACCAAACAGGAATTCATTGAATGGGCAATGGAAGATATTGTAGTGTCGCTGGATGAAAATGTTGACATAATTGTTTCATGGCTTGTCGGCTCAAAAGATTGCCGATGCCCGATTACCGGTCAAATTAATGATGCGGTTTTAAAACTTATTGAACGCTACGACATAGTAATTTTTGACTGCGAATTTGACTTAAAATACTTAAACCAACTTGTCGATACCGACGTTGACACTACAATTATCGTTGCAAATCCGAGTGAAGCCTCCGCACATCTTGCAAAACGTATTGAAGAATTCAGTGCAAAATACGCCGCAGGCGGGCAGCTTGGTGTCGTAATAAACAAGGCGGCTAATGATGAATTAAGCAATGTTTATGAATTATTAAAAAAATATGACCTTGACGTTTTGGGTGTAATTCCTTATGATAAATCTTTGGAACAAAATACGGTCAAAAAAGACTCCAAAATAGTTGAAGATGCAATAAAACAATTTTATTTCAGGCTAAATCTGCCGCAGTGAGGTAACATGGCAACAATTCTTGACGGAAGAAAATTAAAAACAAAAATACTTGCGAATTTGAAGTCCAAAATTGCACAAATGGAGGAAAAGCCTTCGCTTACAGTTATTTTAGTAGGTAATAATCCAGCAAGCCTAATCTATGTAAACAACAAAAAACGCACAGCAGAAGAAATCGGAATAAATTCAAATATAATCACTTATCCGTCATCGGTTACGGAAGATGAATTGCTCGCTAAAATTCATCAATTAAACAAAGATGACAGCGTAAATGCAATTCTTGTACAGTTGCCGCTGCCCGGGCATATTTCAAAAGAAAAAGTGATAAATATGATTGACCCTAAAAAAGATGTAGACGGGTTTACACCTTACAATTTCGGCAAATTATTTTCGGGCGAAATACCTTTTGTATACCCGTGCACCCCAAAAGGTATTTTACTTTTGCTGGACGAATACGGGATTGAACTCGACGGCAAACACGCAGTAATTGTAGGTCGTTCAAACATTGTCGGTAAACCCCTGTTACAGATGATGTTAAACAGAAATGCAACAGTCTCGATTTGCCATAGCCATACAAAGAACCTTGCAGATATAACAAAAACTGCAGATATATTAGTTTCTGCAGTAGGGGAAAATATAATAGAAGAAAAAATGTTGAAACCCGGTTGCGTGGTGGTTGATGTCGGAATTTTCAAAGATGCGGCGGGTAGAACACGCGGAGACGTCGACTTTGAAAATGTTTCAAAAATTGCATCATATATCTCACCTGTTCCCGGCGGCGTAGGCCCCATGACAATTACGTCATTAATGCTTAACACCGTAGAACTTTTTGAAAAAAGTAAAAAACGCCTATAGGCGCTTTTTACCGTTAGCTGCCTATCAAGTTCAAACCGCAGCTGTTTTTAATATTGTTGTTAACCATTGTTTTCAAGCTGGAGATTTCGTTATCAAGTAATTGGATTTGTGAATCCAAAGTATCCTGTCTTGATTCCAAATATTCTTCAGTCTGCTGTAATTGGATATAATACGGATCGTTATCCAAATCCTGGTCTTCCATTTCATTTGCATAGTAACCCATTTCTTTAGAAATCCAGTTCGCTTCGTTCATAACAAGTGTTTGTTCATATTGAAGCTGGTTCCTCTGTAAAATAAATAAACTTTTTTGTGCATCTACCGCTAAAAACGACATATTAGCTCTCCTTATGTTGTACTCTTCTCTTAAATATATAAAGTATTTTAAATTTGGTCGATTTCAGCGTTTGCATTTTTTGTAACATTTGTTTACAAATAAATGTTTTCAGTAAATTACTTGACAAAATATGCAAAATAATATTTAATAAAGAAAACAGGAGGACAATTTCATGAAAACATACACTATAAAAGCGGTTAAGGCAGTCGCCCCCCCCCGAAACTAGCTCTGTATGCTAATTTTAGTTCGTCGGGTATTCGAAAATTATTTTCTCGACGACGCTCTCCCCTCCGGTTCCGCTATGGTCTCGAAAATAATTTTCGAATACCTGCTTTTACATTAGCAGAGGTCTTAATTACGCTTGGTATTATAGGAATAGTCGCTGCGATGACTATTCCCACACTTATTGCGAATTACAAAGAAAAACAAACCGTAACACAATTAACTAAAACATTTCAGACACTATCTCACGCATATCAAATGATGCAGGCAGAATATGGAACAATTAATACATGGGGATTAATAACTACAGGTACAATCGATGAAGAAACAGGAAAACCAATATATGATCACAGTGCACAGAAACTGGTTGCCGAAAGATTTAAAAAATACTTAAAAGTTGCTAAAACCTGCGAATATGATAAAGTTTGCAATAACTTTAATTACTATAATCTAAGTGGAGAAAAACTGTCCGATACAGGTCTTATACCAAGCGAAAATGCAGATAAACATGAAGCCTTCCCCGAAGGTATGTTCTTCTTAAATGACGGAACATTTGTAGCAATGGCGACTTTCTTCCGTGGGACAGGCGGATTGTATGTTGTTTTACCGGGCAGTAAAGATGCTACTCTGGGAAAAACAAGATTCTACTTCTATTTTAATTCCAAAGGTTTTTTCCCCAGAGGCATGAAAGGAGACCAAACAATGCCGTTTGAAACCTTATGCAAACCCGGCGTAGGTCAAGGAGCTTATGACGGACAAGGCTGCACGGCCTGGGTAATCTACAATAAAAACATGGATTATCTGCATTGTCCCGATGAATTATCTTGGGACGGCAAACATAAATGTGACTAATAAAAAGCCGGTTTTGAAAACCGGCTTTTTTTGAAATATTAACGTTTTGAGAATTGGAAACGTTTTCTTGCACGTTTGCGACCGTATTTTTTACGTTCTTTAACACGCGGATCACGTGTCAGCAAACCTTCAAGTCTTAATACGTTTCTGTATTCTTCGTTAGATTTTACGAGCGCTCTTGCAATACCGTGTCTGATTGCACCGCATTGAGCAACAACACCGCCGCCTACGGCTTTTACTCTGACATCATATTTATCCTGATTGTCAGTCAAAACAAGCGGTCTATATACTAACATTTCTATAGCAGGTCTGTTTCCGATATAATCTGTTAATTTTTTACCGTTGACAAAAATTCTGCCTTTGCCTTTAACCAATTTTACAACAGCAATAGAGGTCTTTCTGCGTCCTGTAGCTATAATTTCTTTATCAGCCATTATTTAACCTCCTTTTCTAATACAATTGGTTTTTGAGCAGCATGCGGATGTTCAGGGCCATTGTAGACTTTCAATTTTGTAAATTGAGTGTCGCCCAATGTGTTGTGCTGAAGCATGCCTTTTACTGCTTTTTCAATTAATTTTCTTGCATCTTTTTCGCGTACTTCTTTTACGCTTGCAGCTTTCAAGCCGCCCGGATAACCGGTGTGATGATAATAAATTTTATCAGTTTCTTTTTTACCTGAAACAACAACTTTGTCAGCATTGATTACGATGACAAAATCACCTGTATCAACGTTGGGTGTATATTCAGGTTTATTTTTGCCTCTGAGAATATTAGCAATTCTGGTAGCCAATCTGCCAAGGATTTCACCTTCGGCATCAATTAAATACCATTTTCTTTCAACTTCCAGAGGTTTTGCTGAATATGTTTTCATGCTTTATCTCCAATTTAATATGTTACTTCTACAAGTGTCAATCCGTACGGACTGACGGTTTGACCGGCTTTTTTCCGATCTTTTGCCTCAAGAACATTTTTCATATATTCAGGCGGCAGGTTATGCCCTTCTATTTCTAAAAGGGTTCCGACAATGGCTCTTACCATATTATACAAAAACCTGTTTCCTATAATATCAATAATCACCCTGTCGCCGGCGCGTGAAACTTTCGCTTCATAGATAAAACAAACTTTGCTCGGGTTCAGCGTTCCGGAACTTTTAAAACTTGAAAAATCATGTTCACCTTTAATATAATCCAATGCGTTTTGCATCCTTTTTATATCAATATCATACTTAACTCTTAACAAATCACCGTCAAAAGCGTTTTTGCATCTGCGATTAACAAATTCATAAACATAATGACGTTTTTTTGCCGATTTTTGAGCATGAAATTCAGGGTCGACCTCTTTCAAGTTAGTGACGGATATGTCGTTGGGAAGTATTTCATTCAAAGAGTAGACAAACTTTGAAGCAACAATAGGTTTGTCACAATCAAAATGAACAACCTGTCCGACGGAATTAACTCCTTTATCCGTTCTTCCGGAAAAGATTGTTTTAACCGGCCGATTATTATTTATGGAATTACCATATATCAATGTACTGAGTGCTTTTTCAAGTTCTCCCTGTATTGTCGGTAAGTCACTTCCGGCTTGCAATTGGCTTCCGGCGTAGTTTTTACCTATATACTGAACCTGAACGGCATAACGCATAGGTTATACCAGCTGGATTAATGCCATTTCAGAGGCATCTCCGCGTCTTGGCGGCAAACGGTAAATTCTTGTATAACCGCCTTCACGGTTAGAATATTTTTTACCGATTACAACAAACAATTTTCTCAAAACTGTTTCTGCAGCCAATTTTTTATCAGCCTGAGGTGCGTCAAAAACTTCACCTGATGCAAGGTCCATATATTTTCCTGTTTCTTTGTCGAAAATATATTTAGCGGCCTGGCGGCGGCTGTTCAAATCACCTTTTTTTGCAAAAGTGATAATCTCTTCAGCATACGGTCTCAAAGCTTTTGCTCTTGCCATAGTTGTTTTGATTTCACCATGCATAAAAAGTTCAGTCGCTAAAGAACGCAGCAAGGCATCTCTTTGGTCTTGTGCTTTTCCAAGCGTATGTTTTTTAGTTTGGTGTCTCATTTTTATTTCCTTTTTATTATTACTATTTCTTTAAAAAATTAACCGATTTCTTCTTCCATTTCAGGGCTGGGAGCTAATTCCAAACCAAAGTGGTGAAGTCTTTCGATTACTTCATCAGAAGATTTTTTGCCGAAATTTTTAATATTCAACAAATCATGTTCTGATTTTTTCAACAATTCTGCCATTGAATTGATGCTTGCACGTTTTAAGCAATTGTATGCTCTGACAGACAATTCCAATTCTTCAATGGTCATTGAAGGAACATTAGAATCTTCTTCTTCAGCTTCTTCAACTGATGTGGCAGGTGAAATTACCGGCTGACCTGTAATTGATGCAATCTGCATAAAGTGATCAATCAAAAGATTTGATGCCTGGCTTAACGCTGTTGTAACATCAATTGAACCGTTTGACCAAATTTCAAGAGTCAATTTATCAAAGTCAATCATATCGCCTACACGAGTATTTTCAACATTATAGCTTACGCGTTTGATAGGCATAAATGTTGCATCAATAGGCAATACATCAATTGATAAACCTTTTGCATCTCTCGGAACATCATTTGCAACGTAGCCTTTGCCGGTTTCCACAATAATATCAGCGTGGAATGAACCGCCGTCAGCAACTGTACAAATTAACCAGTCAGGGTTAACAACTTTAACACCTGCAGGCAATTGAATATCACTTGCAAGAACCGGTCCCGGACGATCAACATCTATTCTCAAATGTTGTGCATCTTTTGACTCGGTTTTTACAACTAAGCCCTTAAGGTTAAGCATTACGTCGATAACATCTTCCAAAACACCCGGAATTGCTGTGTATTCGTGAGTAATACCTTCAATTCTTGCTGATGTTACGGCTGTTCCTTCAAGACTTGACAATAATACACGTCTTAAAGAGTTACCGATTGTAGTACCAAAGCCTCTTTCCAACGGTTCTATTACAAATTTACCGTACTGTGAACCGTCTGAGCTTGTTGTTGTATTAACGCATTTAATTTTTAATTCCATTTGTTTTTCTCCTAGTTTTATAATAACTATTGATTTTTCCGTTTGGGATTTAAAGGCTCATAAGCCATTATTTAGAATAATATTCAATTACCAAATGTTCTTTGATTTCAGGATCAAGTTCTTCTCTTTCCGGAATTCTGTCAAACGTAATTTTCAAAGCATCTTTGTCAATTGTCATCCACGCCGGTGCGCAAGCCAAATCAATCATTTCGAGCACATTTTTCAAATATGCTGAACTTCTTGATTTAACTGTTACAACATCACCCGGTTTTACGAGATATGACGGGATGTCTACTTTTTTACCGTTAACAAGGACATGACCGTGGTTTACGATTTGTCTGGTTTGTTTACGGGTAATACCAAAGCCTGCTCTGAACAAGATGTTATCCAATCTTGATTCCAAAAGTTGCAAAAGGATTGTACCTGTTACGCCTTTTCTTCTTGCAGCTTCGTTATAGTATCTTGCAAATTGTTTTTCGCTTACCAGATATGTAAGTCTGATTTTTTGTTTTTCATTCAAGTGAATTGCATATTCAGAAAGTTTTTTTCTGACTGCGCCGTGCTGACCTGAAGCACTTTGTCTCATAGAAGATGTTAATTTTCTGTTAGACAAATCTTTTACGCCGTAGTTACGGAATAATTTATTTGTAGGTCCTTTGTATCTTGCCATTTTTTCTCCTTTACTTTTGCGGGGCATCTATGGTTTGCTTGTTGGCTTAAAGCAAGCCCCCGCGGTTATACTAATAAATTGTGCGCTATACGCGTCTTTTCTTCGGCGGTCTGCAGCCGTTGTGCGGGATAGGAGTTACGTCTTTAATAAGAGTAATTTCCAAACCTGCGGCTTGAATAGCTCTGATAGCTGTTTCACGACCTGAACCGGGTCCTTTGATGTAAACTTCAACTTTTTTCATGCCCTGGTCTATGGATTTTTTAGCAACAAGCTCAGCTGCTGATTGAGCTGCAAAAGGTGTACCTTTTCTTGCGCCTTTAAAACCCGTAGCTCCTGCTGTTGCCCATGCAATAGCATTACCCTGGGTGTCTGTTGAAGTTACGATTGTATTGTTGAAAGTTGACTGTATGTGTACAACTCCCTGCAATACATTTTTCTTTTCTTTTTTCTTTGTTTTTACTGGTCTTGCCATTTTAGTTATCCTTTACTTTTTATCTTTCTTTTTATTAAGTTACTAGGTTACTAAGTTACTAAGGCACTAAGTAGCGCTATTTCTTTTTCGCAACTGCGCCGTTTTTCTTACCGCGGCGTGTTCTTGCGTTAGTTTTTGTTCTCTGGCCTCTTACAGGAAGATTACGTTTGTGGCGCAAGCCTCTGTATGAACCGATTTCCTGAAGGCGTTTGATATGCATTGTTACTTCACGTCTCAAATCACCTTCAATATGGTAGTTTGCTAATTCGTTACGAAGATTTTTAATATCTTCTTCAGTTAAATCATCTGTTCTTAAATCAGGTGATATTTTAGTAGCTTCAAGAATTTTAGCACTTCTTGTAGGTCCTATACCGTATATATAGGTTAATGCTACTATCATTCTTTTGTTACGAGGTAAATCTACCCCAGATAATCTTGCCATTTATTTTCTCCTTTTCTTGGCTTTTGGCGGAATTCGAGATTTCATTGCGGGTTTAGTTCTAATCAAACCGGCTCCCGATTTTGTCCGCCCCTGTTGTTAGATTTTTTTGGGTAAGAGGCTTAAATACTTCCTCTCCACCTGCTGATGCCCGCAGGTTCGGCTTTAGTTCAAAGCAACTAGAGGAATAAATTTGCGTTTAGCACAAATAAATTCCGCGGCTGTTTACTTATCCCTGTCTTTGTTTGTGTTTCGGATTTTCACAGATAACTGCGATTCTTCCTTTTCTTTTGATACATTTGCATTTATCGCAAATCTTTTTTACTGATGATCTTACTTTCATTTTGTGTTCCTTTATATTATATTTGTGAGATGTTTTTTACTTTAATCTGAAGGTAATTCTGCCTCTGGACAAATCATAAGGGGTCATTTCAACTTTTACTCTGTCGCCCGGAAGAATTCTGATGAAATTCTTTCTGATTTTGCCGGATATGTGTGCCAAAATTTCATGGTCATTTTCAAGTTTGACTCTAAACATGGCATTCGGCATAGCTTCCAATATGGTACCTTCTAGTTCTATTACGTCTTTTGACATATTTTCCTCTTTATTTCGACTGTGAATTCAGGCATAATATGCCCATTTAAAATAATTATATTTGCAAAATATTTGTTTGCAAGCAGTATTATTGAATTTGCATGCAAAATTCATCCCGAAAATTTATTTTGTTTTTTTAATAATGGCACTCTTTCAATAAAATTAAGCAATTAAAAAAGTCGGATTTAATAGAACTTTCCGACTTTTTGTAAATTTTTCTTAACAATTCTAATTAATTTATTTTTATATAAACAATTATAAACCGTAAGGGTAATCGTCTTTGA
>CALVER010000021.1 GCA_944326625.1 Candidatus Gastranaerophilales bacterium
AGCTCAACGACTTTTGCGCCCAAAACACCTATAACAACGCCGATTACACCGCCGATTACGGACAATAAAAACGATTCAATCAAAAATTGCACTCTGATGTCGGAAGCTTTTGCCCCTATTGCCATACGGATGCCGATTTCTTTAGTCCTTTCCGTAACCGATACAAGCATGATATTCATAATCCCTATACCGCCGACCAATAGAGATACAGACGCAATCGCACCGAGAAGAATTGACATGGTGCGTGCGGAAGATTTGATAGTCTCCTGCATTTCGGCTAAGTTACGGATTTCAAAATCGTCCTCTTGATTTTTGCCTATGTTGTGGCGGGTTCGTAAAAGGTCTGTGATATCGTCCTGTGCGGTTTGTAAAACTTCCGAATTCTGGGCTTTTACGTTAATCATTTTGACGGTTCCGGGGTATTCCGTTCCGAAAGCCTTTTTCTGGGCGGTTGTAATCGGAATGAACACAAGATCATCCTGATCCATTCCCATGCCGCTTTGACCTTTGGTTTTTAAAAGTCCGATTACCTTGAACGGAACATTTCCCACACGCATTGTCTTATTTATGGGGTTCATGTCGCCGAAAAGTTCAGTTGCAACCGTGCTGCCTATAATTGCGACTTTGGTATTGTTTTTGACGTCTTCTTCAACAAAATTTCTGCCTGATTCTATTTCGTAATTTCTTATAAACAGGTATTCGGCAGTGGTGCCTCCGACGGTTGTAGACCAGTTCTGGTTACCGTAGGTCAATTGGCTTGTTGCGGAAGAATAAGGCGCAACAGCCATTATTCCGCGGCAATTTTTGTAGATGGCGTCTGCATCTTTAAGCGTTAAAGACGGTTTTGTGCCGAACCCCATCCGAACCCCGCCGGAGGTCGCAGAGGCTGACCTTATCATCAAAAGATTGCTGCCCATGGATTCCATATCTTTTGCGATTTTTTTGCTGGCGCCTGAGCCGACCGCAAGCATTATGATAACCGCGCTTACCCCGATAATTATGCCTAAACTAGTTAAAATCGAGCGCATTTTGTTGATTTTTAATGAAATTATAGCCATTTTGACCGTTGATTTGAAGTCTATCATTTAACTTTTACCTCATCGGAAATAATATTCCCGTCTTTAAATCGTACAACGCGTTTGCAGTATTCAGCAATATCGGGTTCGTGAGTTACAAGCACGATTGTTTTACCCATTTGTTCGTTGAGTTTTACAAAAAATTCCATAACCTCAATACTGGTTTTGGTGTCGAGGTTACCTGTGGGTTCGTCCGCGAGAATTAAAGGCGGATCGTTTACGATTGCGCGGGCAATTGCAACACGCTGCTGCTGACCGCCTGACATCTGGTTCGGCATGTGATCTTCCCTGTTTTCAAGCCCCACTATCCTTAAAGCTTCTTTCGCGCGGATTATTCTTTCTTCTTCCGGAATCCCTTTGTAAATCATCGGAAGTTCAACATTTTCAAGCGCTGTTGTTCGGGAAATCAGGTTAAAGCCTTGAAAAACAAACCCCATTTTGAGATTTCTGACTTCCGCAAGCTCATCCGGCGCTAAAGACAGCATATCCACACCGTCCAGAAAATAGCTCCCGCTGTTGGGTTTGTCTAAAGTTCCGAGCATATTCATAAAAGTTGATTTGCCGGAGCCTGAGGCGCCCATAATCGCTACAAACTCGCCTTCTTCAATGCTTAATGAAACATTATTCATTGCATTGAAGCTGTCTTCGCCTGTGCGGTATGTTTTTATTGCGTTTTTAACTTCAATCAGAGCCATTTTAGAACATTCCTCTGCGTCTTCTCGGCTGCTGCGTTGTCTTTTTGCCGCCTGTGGAGCCTGTCAGGACCAGGTCGCCTTCTTTTATTTTGTCTGATATTACTTCAAATCTTGAATCGTCGCTTGCGCCCTGTTCTATATCAATTCTGACGGGTTTATTCTTTTGCAGAAGCCAGATGCCCTGATTTTTGTATTTTTGACCCGAGGTTTCGGGAGTGAATTTCAGTGCAACATTGGGTACGCAAAGCACGTTTTCTTTTTGATCCGTGATTATTGAAACATTTGCCGTCATACCTGGGATAAGTTTTAAATCTTCATTGTGTACGTCGACAATTACAACGTAGGTAACAACGTTAGAAACGGTTGTCGGGGAAATTCTTACCTGAGTTACTTTGCCTTTAAAATCTGTATCGGGGTAGCCGTCAAGCGTGTAGGTAACATCCTGCCCCACTTTGACCTTGCCTATATCTGCTTCGGAAACGTTTACTTCTATCTGCATATTGGTCAAATCCTGCGCGATTGTAAACAATTGCGGAGCCTGAAAGCTTGCGGCAACCGGCTGACCGAGGTCTATTTCACGGGAAATTATTGTTCCGTCAACAGGAGCAATGATTTTTGTGTAACCAAGGTTTGTCATTGCCGTGTTATATGTTGCCTGCGCCTGTGAAATCTGGGCTTTTGCCGAATTTACTTTCGCAAGGTTCGCATAATAGTCGCTTTCTGCCTGATCAAGTTCGCTTTTGGCTATGAAATTTTTTGCGTAAAGGTTTTTGTAGCGGTTGTAAGTTTTTCGGGACATTTCCATAACTGCCTGAGTATTTGCAAGGTTTGCCTGCGCGTTATTAATCTGTGCGGTTGCCTGATCAACGGAGGCTTGAAAGTTAGCAGGGTCAATCTGTGCAAGGATTTGTCCTTTTTTTACAACGGAGTTGAAGTCAACGTAGATTTCTTTTATCAAGCCTGAAACTGTTGAACCCACACTGACCGTGTTAACCGGATTAATTGTGCCGGAGGCTTCCACAACTTCCGTAATCGTGCAGCGGCGGACTTTTCGGGTTTCGTATTTAACCCCGTTTGCTTTTGCGTTTATGACTACAAGAAATATAAGCGCAAGTGCTGCCGCGATTAGAATTATTATGTGTTTTTTCTTCAGTTTCATTAATTTACGTCCTCAATTGTTATTGTTACATCCTGCTGCAATGCCATGGCTTTTTCAAGAGAAGCTCTGGCTACGTTATAATTATACACGGTTTGCACATAATTGTGCTGTGCATTGTTGTATTGGACTTTTGCGTCCTGTAATTCTATAAAATCACCCAGCCCGACCGCGTATCTTCCGTCTGCCAGTTCAAAGTTTTCTAATGTCTGGCGGACTTTTACGGCTAAAAGCGGGATTTGTCTTTCTAATTCTATCATATTTACGTAGGCATTTTGAACTTCAAAATAGACGTTTTGTTTAAGCATATTAATTTCATTCTGTGCTAATTGCACCTGAAGTTTGCCTGCGTCGATTTCGTGTTTTTTGCCTAAGATATTAATGCTGCTTGAAAGGGTTACGCCTACGTTGAAGGAGCTTGTGGAATATTGATTACGGTAGCCGTAGCCTGCGTTTGCGGAAATCTCCGGATAATATTCGCGTTTGATGTACAAAAGATTTTCTTCCATTGCTCTTAGTGTAGCGTCATAAGCCTTTATATCAGGACGGTTTTTGTAAGCCAATTCAACGGCTTTTTCAAATGTGTAGGGAAATTCCTCAAATTTGTAATCCGTTAAAATATCGGTTTTTTCAACCGTTGATGTAAGCATTGCATCTGATGCCGCAGGCGGGGGTGTGCTTATGTCGTTTTTTCTGTCAAGTTCTTCAAGGTCTATTGAATAGGTGCTTTCGTTGAAGTTGAAACTCTCCGTCGGTGTGATTTGGTAATCCGGCGTAAATGCTATATACATTGAATTGTTAAGGGTTACCATGGCGTTTTTGTAGGCTTTTTCGGCATCTACAAGGGTTACTTTGGAGTCGCTCAGGTTAACCTCAGCATTTACAAGGTCGATTTTTGAACGTATTCCCTCGTCAAAATAGGCTTTTATTCTCTGGTAGTTTCTTTCGTTTATCTGTACGTTCGCTTTATTAATATCAACGGCGGCTTTTGCCGCTAAAACTCCGTAGTAATTGGTTTTTACTTCATAAATCGTATCCAGAACGCTGTCGTCAAAGTTAAATAATGCGGTTATCATATTGAATTTTTGCATTCTTATATTCGCGTTTGTTTTCCCGAAATTCCAGATCAGCTGGTTCAAAGACGCCTCAACGTTATAGGAATTTCTGTTTGTCATCGACCTGTAGCGGCCGGATGAGCTTGAATCATTAAACGTGTACCCTGTTGAGACTCCAAGCGTCGGAAAATACGCTGATTTTGCAAGACCTACATTGCTTTTTGATACTCCGTAATTGTATTTGAACCGTTTTATCAAAGGACTGTTTTCAAGCGCTATTTTTATACAGTCATTCAGGGTTACAATTGAATCTTTTTCTATGGTAATTTCTTCGATAGCACACGCGGAAATGCTTGTCATCAGTGTAAATGACAGGCACAGGGCTACAAATTTTTTTATACCAAATCGCAAAATCGCTATCCTTTTATTTTTATAACGATTTAAGCATAATTTTTGTTCATTTCAATCATTTATTCAAATTAATTTTGCTTAACAGACCAGAAATCACGCTGGAAAAGAACCAGAAACGGAATTAATTCAAGACGTCCGACAAGCATATTTGCCGTGAAGATAAGTTTTGACGATACATGAAGGCTGCTGAAACTTCCCATAGGTCCGATTGTCGTGCCGAAACCCGGGCCGCAGTCGCCAAGCGTCGTGATTGCGCCCGTGACGCCGATTGTGGTGTTTTGTTCAATAATTGCCACCAAAAGTGCGCTCAGGGCAAATATAAAAAAGTAGAAAAATACAAATACTACAATCTGCCTTACGACTTCCGGCTGCACAATTGCGTTATCAATTTTAATATTGGTAATTGCGTTCGGGTGCAAAATTCTGAAAATTTCGCTTTTCATTGATTTGAAAACCAGAATCCATCGGGTCATTTTAATACCGCCGCCGGCAGACCCCGCGCATGAGCCCGTAAACATCGCAATAAACAGTAAGAGTTTTGCGCTGAAACTCCATTGTGCAAAGTCAACGCTCGCGCTTCCGGTTGATGTTGTAAGGCTTATTACCTGATAAAATGCCGCGGTTATTGCGTCAAAAACATTGTAATGGTCATTAAAATACAGTGCCGCCGCAATTAAGCCCGATAAAATCACTATTATATACGTATAAACCCTGAATTCTTCGCTTTTGAACATCACAAACGGATTTTTCTGCTTTATTGCTCTTAATTGCAGAATAAAACTTGCTCCCGCCAAAAACATGAAAAACGTCAAAATCCATGTGATTAAATTTGAATGATACCCCATAGTGCTCTGCGCATTGGGTGAAAATCCGCCTGCCGCAAGGGTTGACATTGCGTTACACACGGCATCGAATTTCGGCATTCCCGCAAATGATAACAGCACCGCCGCAAGAATTGTCAGCCCCGCATAAATCCCCCACAGCGCTGACGCCGTATTTCGTATCCTCGGGGATAACTTTTCCTCTACAGGTCCGGGAGCTTCCGCAAAAAACATCTGGCGTCCGGCAACCGCGAACTGCGGAAGTACCGCAACGAACAACACTATAATTCCCATACCGCCAAGCCATTGTGTAAATGACCGCCAGAAAAAGAAGGCTTTCGGATAATTAAAGTGCGTTAATATCGTTGCGCCTGTTGTTGTTATCCCTGATACGGATTCAAATAATCCGTCAACAAAATTTATTCCGTAAAATAAAAACGGCAAAGCCGCCTGTATCCCGAAAATTACCCACGATACGGCAACTACAAACAATGCCTCGGATTTTTTTATGTCGTTTAAGTTCTCAATTCGACCGTTTGCATTGCCTAATCGTTTAAACAGACTTCCGATGATTATTGAAATAATGCCTGAGCTTAAAAATGGCAGGACGGAATAAAAGTCTTTATAATAAAGTGCCGCAAGAACGGGAATTAAAAGTGTTATCCCGACGTATTTTATAACCAGCCCTATTGCATAAAATAAATAGTTTAAGCGCATTATCCCACCTTGAAGAATTCTTTAATCGTATCGGCATTTTCCGCCATCGTAAACGTAATCAAAACATCGCCGGTTCGTATTTTTGTATCGCCTTTCGGAATTATTACGAAATTTTTTCTGTGAACGGCGCCTATTATGGCTCTTGCCGGAAGTTTTAATTCCATAATCATTTTGTCGTTAAACTCTTCCCTGACGCTGATTTCCAAAACCTCGCCCTGCCCCTGTTCTACTGTCGCCAGAATGTCAACGTCGTTTTCCTCCAAATCGTTTTTAACTTCGTTTATGGCTGAATTTTTCGGAGAAATCGCGATGTCAATTCCGACTTTTTCAAATAAAGGTATGTTCAAAACCTTTGCAACACGCGCAATCACACGTTTTACGCCGAGCTGCTTGCACAAAAGCGAGCATAAAAGGTTTCTTTCGTCATTATTTGTAACGCTTATCACAATGTCGCTGGAGCCGATATCCTCTTCGTCAAGGATTTTTAAATTCGTACCGTCGCCGTGGATTACGAGGGTTCTCTCAAGCGTTTGCGCCAAAAATTGGCATCTTTCGTAATCTTTTTCGATTATTTTGGTTTTGATTTTTAAATCGTCAAGACTTTTTGCAAGCATTGCCCCGACGTTTCCTCCGCCGATAATGGCAGCGGTTTTCACCTGATCTTTTTCATGGAAAAAAGTTCCCGCAAGAATATCCAGAGAGTGCGGTGTGCCCATAAAAATAAGCTTGTCGCCTTCCAGAATTTCCGTGTCGCCGTTAGGGATAAAGAGTTTGCTGTCGCGCGTAAGCCCTACGATAATCGTATCTTTTGTAAATCCGATATCTTTAAGTTTTTGATTAATTATTGAAAGCCCCGGCTGAACTTTGTATTCCAGAAGCCTTGCCTTGCCGTCCGCAAAGTTTTCGACATCCAGCGCGTGTGCTACCGTGACAATTCTGAAAATATCCTGAGTTAACAATTCTTCCGGCCAGATTATGTAATCTATGAAAAAGTCGCAATAGTCGCTTGTATTGAGGGTATTTTTGTATTCGCCTTTGCTTACGAAACAAATTGTCCTCACTCCTCCGACTTTTTTTGCCGCAAGACAGGCTACTATATTTGCTTCATCTATGCCTGTGCAGGCTATAAAAACATCGGCATTTCTTATGTCAGCCTGCTTCAAAACATTTGTATCGGTTGCATTCCCCTGCACAAAGCTTATATCAAGCTTGTCAAATTCATCCGTTCTGTTTTCTTCTTTATCTATTATTGTTATGTCGTGGTCTTCAAAAAATTCCGTTGCAAGAAGGCATCCGACTTCCGTTGCTCCAAAAATTACAATTTTCATTTCATACTACCTTAATATATTTAATAAAGCATAAATAATTATATTTTGTACAATTTGTAACACAATCAGCGCGACAATCGGCGAAAAATCCAGCCCCGCAAGAGGCGGAATCCACCGTCTGAAAAGGTTAAGATACATATCCGTCACCTGCCTTAAAGTCTGCCACGGCTGAAGTTCCCAGCGTATGCTCGGTATCCAGCTTAAAAATATCCTCAATATTATCAGGAAAAAATATAAGTTGAATATGTTGTTTATACCGTGTACTATGCCCATTTTGCCCTTTCCTATAATTGTGAATGTTGTTTTGTTAATGCGCATTCGCAATTTGTGCGTTCTGTTGGAATATTTTCTATCATATTGAATAAAAGTGTTTTGAGATTTTGAACGTTATTGTTGAAAACTTCAATTACGGCATGGTGTGAAACCGGCGGTACATCTCCGACAAGCCCTGCATCATAATCTGTTATTAAAGATATATTCAAAGGACACATATCAAGTTCTTTGACAAGGTATGCCTCGGGAAACGCTGACATGTTGATTACCTGCCAGCCCTGATTCGTAAAGAATTTTGATTCTGCTTTTGTGGAAAATCTCGGGCCGTTGATTACAACAACAGTTCCTGTTTCATGAATATTAATACCTAATTTTTTACCTTCTTCAATCGCCAGTTTTCTAAGTTCCGGACAATAAGGATCCGCTGCGGACGGGTGGGTTACGATAGGGCCTTCAAAAAACGTTGATTTTCTGCCGTCAGTCCAATCCACAAACTGATCGCATATTACAAAATCCCCGGGTTTCACCTCTTTTTGCAAACTCCCCGCAGCACACGGCGAGATTACTCTTTCGCAGCCGATTGACTTCATTGCCCATACGTTTGCTCTGTAGTTTATTAAATGAGGCAATATGGTGTGATTTCTGCCGTGACGCGGCATAAATGCAACTTTATGTCTGCCGATTTGTCCTAAAAATATGTTGTCGCTCGGCATTCCGTACGGCGTCTCAACTTTGATTTCTTCAATGTCATCCAAAAATTTGTAAAACCCTGATCCGCCAAATACGCCGATTGTTGCTAATTTGTTCTGTTCCATTTTTTTCCCTCATTAATAATATTACAAAATCTATTTTATCATAAACTCAAAAATAGTGTAAATGTATGAATTTATCGTATAATTCACACTAAATGTTAAGCCGGCAAAACCCTTGACGTGAGGCTTTTTAAGGCAAATTTAAACCGGCGGATTTTTAACAAAGACTTGAAATTTAAAATTTTTGTATTACGATATTTATATAAAGTTTATTCCAAAAAGTTATAATTTAATCAAAACACAGCAGTTTAAAGGAGACTTGGAGGATTTCAATTTACAACCAGAGGATTACATTTTGAAAAGATTATTACTATTCACTATTGCAATAGTGTTTATGTCCTGCACACAGGTCTTTGCATCAGATGTAAACACAATCAAAGCGACAATTGTAAAACATTCAATTGAAATGGGAGTTGATCCGGCAATCGCTTTAAGTATTGCAAGAGCGGAATCAGGCTTCAGACATGAAGCAAGAAGCGCCCACGGTGCTGTCGGAGTGTTTCAATTAATGCCTTCAACAGCAAAGAGAATGGGGCTTAACGCGTATTCTTTGAACGATAATATCAAGGGCGGTATTATGTATTACAAGAATATGTACAAAATGTTCGGATCAATGGAATTGGCACTTGCGGCGTATAATGCAGGCCCGGGTAACGTAAAACGTTACAACAACAAGGTTCCGCCGTACGCTGAAACCAAAAGATTTATCGCAAAAATTATGACGGATTACAACAGATTAAAGGCAAATCCCGACCCCGCAATGACTAACGCGGTTAACAAACCTGCCGTTGCTCCTCAGGGCGCTCCTGCTCCTGTTGTTTCCAGAGTGGAAGAAAAACTTAAGGTGGAAGTCGTGGATGACGAACCCGTTGAAATGGAGTTGTATCCTGAATTCTTCTCAATTTAGTTTTTTTGAAAATCAGTATGAAAAAGATGCTTAAAAAAAGCATCTTTTTTTATGCTATGATAGAACTGTTATGAACGGTATAAAAAATGTTTTAATATGCGGGATCGGGGCTGTCGGAAGTATTTACGCGCAAAAAATTCAAAAATTCAGCCCGAAGGATTTGAAAATCCTTGTTGATGAGGAACGTTTTACGCGATATTCAAAAAATCCGATGGTTTTTAACGGAAAAGATCTTGTGTTGGATTATGTTTTACCGGAAAATAAAGACTTTAAAGCGGATTTGATTATAATAGCGACAAAGTATGACGGGCTTTCGGACGCTGTTAAAAACATTAAAAATTTTGTAAAAAGCGATACAATAATTCTTTCGCTTTTAAACGGCGTGACCTCCGAAAGCATTATTGCAAAGGAATACGGACAGGATAAACTGCTTTTATCGTATTTTATCGGTCACAGCGCAATGCGAGAGGGGCGGTTCATAACCCATGACGGAGCTGGCAAAATCGTTTTCGGCTCAAAAAATGTTGACAAGTCCAAAGAACTCAGGGTGAAAGAGTTTTTTGACCGTGTTGGAATTGATTATGAAATTCCCGACGATATGGAGCATGCCCTCTGGCTTAAATTTATGATGAATGTCAGCACAAACCAGCCGTCGGCAATTTTGAGGATGACGTTCGGAGAGATGAACGCAAATGAAAAGTTCCTTGAATTTTCAAGAAAATTAATGCGTGAAGTTCAGGCCGTTGCAAAGGCGGAAGGGGTTAAAAATACTGATATAATGATAGATGAAGCGCTTGAGGCTGTTTCCGAAATGATTCCCGAGGGCAAAACATCAATGCTGCAGGATGTTCTTGCCGGACGCAAAACAGAGGTTGAAATGTTCGCCGGTGCCATGATTGAATTTGGCAAAAAACACAATATTCCTGTGCCTTACAACCGGTTTATGTACGAATTGTTCGGGATTATTCACAAAAATTTTGAGCTTAAGGCTGATTATTAAGCAAATTTTCTTCATATTCAAGATTTTTCTGACGGATATCTTCTATCTGGTTAATCATTTCATCGGCCTGATTTTTAGCGTCTTGAATACGTGTATGCTTCATTTGTCCGTTTTGCATCTGGGTTAGTGTCATATTCATAAACCCCGCAATGATAATGCTCAACAGCAAAAATCCTATTAAAAGCTCTATTACGCCGAATGCTTTTTTCATAATCTACCTTAATTTATTTTTCCTGATAAAAAAGTCGATTGCATCATCCGTATTATTGGGGGTTGAGAGGGAATCTTCCCTGTCAAAGCTGACGTTATTGCGGCGGACAAAGAATTTGTTGTAAACCGTAAGCCCCGCAAAGATTATTACGGACGACAGCACAACCCCGCCCATGGCAAGCAGAAATTTAACCGCTGCCTGTTTTATTGAAACCTCGGGTGCGCAAAATCCCGGCAGGGCAGTGAAAATTATCACTGCTGCCGGAATAATTAATGTTTTTAAAAAAGTTTTATTCTTCAACTTTTGCCTCGCTTTTTTTAGCACGCGGTTTTGTTGTGCGTTTGCGTTTGGGTTTTTCAGCTTTAACCGGTTCAGGTGCCGTTTCTTCGGGTTTTTCCGGCTGTGTCTCAGGTGCTTCTACAACCGGTTTAATTTCTTCGTTCGGTTTCAAAACGGTTTCCGCTGTCGGAATTTCATTTTCCGTTGCTTTTTTGTTGAATTTTTTGCGGTTATTTTTACGTTTGTTGTCGCGTTTTGTATTTTCTTGTGCGGTCTGAGCCGGATTTTCAACCTCAATTTCAACGGGCTGAGTGTTTTGCGGCTGTTCAACAATAGTCGTTTCCGCCTGAACTTCCTGAGGCTTGTTATTTTTCTTTTTGAAATTGTTTGAGATAGGAAGTTTTGTTTTAGCCTGTTTTGCGCGGTATTCGCCTTCTGCAGTCGGAGATGCGAAGTTGAATTCATTCATAAAGTAGCCTGTACCCTGACAGTGCGGGCATTTTTTAGTGAAAATTTCCGATAAAGACTGCCCCTGTCTGTGGCGGGTAAGTTCAACCAGTCCCAAATCAGATAATTGACCCACCTGAGGTTTAGCTTTGTCAGGCTCAAGCGCGATTTCCAATTCTTCCATAATAGCAAGCTTATCCGCACGGGAAATCATGTCGATAAAGTCTATAATTACCATACCGCCTATGTTTCGGAGCCTTAACTGACGTGCAATTTCGTGAACGGCTTCAATATTTGTTTTCAAAATAGTTTCGTCCTGAGTTGCGGAGCTTGTAAATTTGCCGCTGTTAACGTCGATTACCGTCAAAGCTTCCGTCTGCTGGATAAACAGATATCCGCCGGACGGCATATTAACTTTTACGTTCAAGGCTGCTTTGATTTCTTTGTGAATATCAGTTGCAATAAGCAGCGGTTCTGTGCCTTTGTATAAAGTCACCTGAATATTTTTATTCATGTGCCAGTTCTGGAGAAGGTTTTGAACTCTGCTGAGTGCAAAAGCCGTATCCACAACGATTTCTTTAACATCATCAGTGCAGGCTTCTCTTATTACCCTGTATAACAAATCCTGATCCCTGTAGATCAAGTTCGGCGGGGTAAGGCTTTCGGCAGATGTTATGATGTTGTTCCATTTTTCAAGAAGAATTTCCAAATCCTCCTGAATATCTGCCTCAGTCTGCCCTTCGGCTTCGGTTCTGATGATTACGCCGACGCCGACGGGTTTTATAAGATTCATAATAGCCTTAAGTCTTGCTCTTTCTTTGGAATTTTCAATCTTTTTGCTGACGCTGACGCCCGGTTCATAAGGCATCAAGACCAAAAATCTTCCCGGGAGGCTGATTTCCGTTGTAACTCTCGGGCCTTTGTGGCCTGTGGGTTCTTTTACAACCTGAACAATGAGTTTTTGTTTGGGTTTAAGTTTTTCTTTTAATGTGCCTTTTCCCATAACGTCTTCAGCGTGTAAAAATCCCATTTTATCGCTGCCGACGTTTACAAATGCCGCGTCAATACTCGGCAAAATGTTGTCAACCGTTGCAAGGTAAACATCGCCTAAAAGTACGTCGCCTCTGTGGATAAAAAAGTCGGTTACTTTTTTGTTTTCCAAAACAGCCGCGATATTGTCTCTTTCTGCAATAATAATTTTCTTTTCAACCGAATTGGTGTCAATTTGCGGTTGTTTCCTGTTGTTTTTGAAATTTCCCATAATTTAAAATCCTTCTTATAACTCTTTTAAACTCTCGTCAAAAAACCGTGTGCGCGTAATATTAAACTTCACGCCTGAGGCTATCACATTCATAAGCACGTCCGCTCTCAGGGATTGAATGCCGCCTTCAAGGTTTTGACCCGTTTTTAATACTATGAACAGACAATTTTCTTCAAATCTGTATGATTTTACCGACGGTTTGATGTCTGTTTTTTTAATTAAACCTTTTTTGTTTTTCTTCTCGATATAAATTTCATCGGAAGATAAAACTCTGTTTGTATTATATACCAATTTTTCAAAATCGTAAAGAGCGGGGTCGAAAATTTCCACCCTGTATTCCGCCCAAAACACGGTATTATCAATGGATTTTGCACCCTTTTCAAGTTTTACAATACTTAGTATTTTGGACTGCTCCGGCAAAACTTTTTCCAACTTAAGTCGGACGGTTTCGCACGAGAGGTTGTCATAAAGCTCAATATCGGCAAATTCCGTTATGCTTTCCGCAAACAGAGGCAGCGCAACTCCCATTGATACTTTCATTGACGGGTTAAATCCTTGTGAAAATGCCACATTTAAATCAGTTCTCGCAAGTGCTTTAAAGAAAGTATTCTGCCAGTCGAGGTGCGAAAAATATTTTAAAATGCCGGTTTTAGTTAATTTAATCCGGTATTTGTAGGTTTCTCTTATGTAGCAGTGCGAATTTGCCGGATCAACGGGTTCAAGCTTTGCGAGATTTTGTGCTTTTTCGCTTGCTTTGAAAGGTTTTGCCGTAACCTTACGAGTTTTTAAATTCGGGCACACGCCGCAATTTACGCATTTTGTTTCGCAGGTCGGAACAATGTGGGGGGAGGTTTCATCAACATTTAGGGCAGTATTATATTCATTAATAAGCCAATTTTTATCAAGTCCGGTATCAATAAAATCCCACGGAAGTGTTTCGGCTGTTGAATAGTTATGTTCTGCAAGCTCTGCAAGGTCAAAACCGCATTCTTTTGCGGTTTCCTGCCAGATGTTTTTGTCAAAATACTCGCCCCACGCGTCCAAGTAGCAGCCTTTTTTGTAAAGCGCTTCAATATAGCGGCAAAGGCTCACGTCACCCCGCGTAAG
>CALVER010000022.1 GCA_944326625.1 Candidatus Gastranaerophilales bacterium
GGGGGTTTAGCTCAGCTGGTAGAGCATCTGCTTTGCACGCAGAGGGTCAGGAGTTCGAATCTCCTAACCTCCAAAAATAAAAGAGGCACCAATGGTGCCTCTTTTATTTTTATTTATTTTCATATATAATAAATTTAGGTTTCATTAGGTTTCAAGAAAGTTAGAGGTTTATGAAAAAATTATTAATACTTTTATTAGCATTTGGCATTTTGAATGTTAATTTTACGGTTCTTGCGTCAGAAAATTTGCAAAAAAAGCCTGCAATTGAGGTACAACAACAAAGCGGAATAATTTACGATGACGCGCCAAAATGGGAAGAATATGTTGCGCCCAAATACCGTAACCCGCGCACAGACTTTAGCAGAGCTGGGTCTATTACAGAGCTTGCAATCGGAGGCTTGTTGACATCTTTAATCCTTACCGCGCCAATTGGTATTCCTATGGTAATCCATGGCACAACCAAGGTTAAAATGGTCTCTTATGCAAACCGCAAACGAATTTTTGACGAAGAAATTGCTAAAGCAAAATTAATTGAGGATCAGGAGGAAAGAGCCGAAGCTTACAAAAAAATTCTGAAAAGATGTAACTTAAAGGAATCCACAAGACAACATTATGCTGAAAAAGAAGCAAAAGACTAAATCCCGTATTCAAAATACTAATTAAAAAGATCATAAAAATGATAAAATTGAAACGGATATAACGGTACAAGTTTTTCCAAAAAATTCAAATACTCTTTCTGCATAACAGAAATTGCCTCTTTTTTTGTACCTTTAAATTCAAATTTTTTCAGATAAATCTTATATTTATCTTTTATCTTCAAGGCGCAGACAAAATAAATCGGGCATTCCATTAAATATGCGAATTTGAATGTGCCGAAAGGAAGTAAAATTCCCCGTCCTAAAAATTCAGCCGAAACATTTGCACTATTTTTGGAAATTCTATCACCTGCCATTATGACAATATCACCGTTTGAAACCTTTTCTTTAATCTCTATTGATGTATTGATTGTTATTTCCTCCACGGGGTATAACATTGCAGGTGCAGGAACTGAAATTTGCTTGATAAAATTATTAAATATCTTACACTGATCAGCCGACAAAAATATATTCACATATTTATCAGGATTTTGAAATAAAAATGTACGCATCATCTCAATATTTCCAAGATGTGAACCGATTATAAATAAACCGTTTTCTAAATCATTTCTGAATTTCAATTCATCCTCTATATCGTCAAATACAAGATTTTCAGGGTTATAGCGCCCTGAATAGACCTCCATTCTATCAAGCAACGAATATGAATAAGACAAAAAATGTCTAAATTGATTAAAAATGCCGGAATTTAAACCTATTATTGATAAATATTTTTCGGATGCCTTTCGCGGTTCTTTTGCGCCAAGAAAAGCAAAAAATGTTATGAAAAAGACAATAAATTTAACAAAATTTTTCCCGAAAAATTTATACAAATACCATAAAATCAAAAGCCTCTTTTCACCTGCGGCAAGCTCTTTCATTTGATACCACTTCATACTTCATCCTCCCGTTTGTAGTCAAACAAAAGACTTGTAAGATATGAAATCGTTAATCCCGTACTTAATATAAAACCCAGAGAACTTATTAATTTAAAACCGGTAAACGCCAGCAGCAAAAAAGAGAAAACACTCGTAAGGCAGGATAACAAAACCGCATCGGAAGATGATTTTATTCCGCTTGCTCTAAATACCGAATAATCAAGCCCGAAACCCACAATTAAAAAAATCGCCAGAATATGAAAAAGATTAATTTCCTGACCTGTAATTGACACAAGAGAAATCGCAAATAACGCTGCAAAAACAGATGGCACAGTTATTTTTATTGCGGTTTTAGGTTTATATATTAATGCCAAAAGCACAAATAATATTACAAAAATCGGCAAAAGCATCCTGACACAGCTGATTCTGCAGTTTCTGATTTTCTGCGTTATATCTCTTGTTACATCAACATATTCCGCACCGCTATCCGTAATTATTTTAGGATTATTTATATCATATAAAACCATCAAAGATCTATTATCAGACAATAAAAATTCGGAAAATACAGACATATATTCCAAAAAATCATTCCCTTGACGTTCTGACAGAAGCTGCCGCTTTTCTTTCGGAGATAAAAATTCAGCATAAGCATTCAACTTAGACTTATACAATGATTTTCTGAGTTCAAAATTCATTTTTTGCTGCTTAATTGACGGAACAAATTTACTCAACGCCTGATAATCATTACTGTTCAAATTTTTGGAAATAGCTTCTTCTTTTTCCAGAATATCCTGAATATTTTTTCCGCTGACAACAGCAAAAGATGTTTTTCTGTTTCCGCCGGTTACCGACGCAAACAGCTTTTCCGCACTCATTAATTTTTTTGAAGGTACATACAAATTTCTTATATCGTCATTAAATTTCAGAAAAAACATCCCGGAAACAGACACCAAAATTACAAAAATTGCAAAAATCTTTTTGAATTTGTCAGGAATTTGAAAACTTATATTTTTCCTTGATGTTTCAATTTTTACAAACGGACAAAACAAAACAACTGCTGAATAAACCGTAAACAATCCGGTCATCGTAAAAATGGAAATTTGTTTTAATAATTCAACACCGGAAAATAAAAGTACTGCAAATGCACTGATCGTTGTAAGCATACTTACGGTTAAACTTTTAAAAATTTTATCAAGATCTTTTTCAATAAAATAATGCAGCATATAATCAATACAAATTCCGATAAGCGTTGTTGAAAATACAAACGTCAAAACATGTATTGAAGAAAAAACAATCGAGCACACCAGATATCCTGATAATATTCCGGCACCCAAACCTAATACAATAGGGAATAAAAGTTTTAAATTCCCGAAATAAAAATAACAGATCCCTATTATAAAAAGAAACGACAATACACAAATAATATTCACTTCCAGCATAGAGCGCGAACTCGCATAATAAGAATGGACAGGTGTTCCTGTCAAATAAATTTTCACATCGTCGTTTGAAATTTCATCCTGCAAATCAACAAGCGTTTTTATTTGTTTATTAACAATATCAGGAGATAAAACATCTTGATTGTTAACCTCCAGCCGCATAACTTTATAATATTTACCGTTATATTCAATCAAATCAAGATTACCGTTGTCCAACGACTTTATGTAATCTTCAAACAGCATAAAAGGATCCTGATTCAAAGGCACAAGCATAATTGAAAAAGGATCAATCAATCTTGAATATGCCTCCTGCAAAATTTCATCAAACTTTTTCTGTTCAAGTTTTTTCTTTGAAGATAAAGACAAAAGATTTTTGTTATATTTTTGATACTCTGACAAAATTTCGGAAAAATCAAAATCTTTTACCTTAAAAAAATCCTTATTAACAGAATTATAAAATTTTTCGGCAGTTTGAAGGGTTAAAGATTGCGAAGGAGCTTCGACAAGTACGTTAATTCCGGCGGAATATCTTCCGCTAAGCATAACAACCGTCTCATCAGCCGAGCTGTTTGAAAAAACAGCTTTCAAAAGATTCGTCTCGGTTTTTACGGGATGTGTAAATACCCATAAACCAACTGTGATAAAAAATAAAATATATAAAATTCTTAAAAAATTTTTCATACTATTTGCATTCTGTAAAATTTATCTTTGTACTTCCGCTCTTTACCGTGTTAATTTCCAGTTTATCAATATATTTACTGCCATAGATGACTATAGACTCCATAACTGTTTTAATTTTGGAATCATTTTTCGGTTTTAGTGCCAGCTGCCAATTTTGGTTATTTTTCAAATAAAAGACATCAAAATTCTTATTAATATACGAAAAATCTTTTTTAGAAACAGCAAGAATTATATCACTAATCCGCTTATCAGATGTATAAGCCGTAGTTGATTTAAAGGGATATAACGTTTCAAAAACCACTCCGTTTTTAATATCAAAAGTAAAATCTCCGCCGGAATTTACAAAAGCATTAGAGCCTGGAATGGTTTTTGTCTGGTTAAATTTACATGAAACTGTTGAATACTGCGGGATTTCAACGTCCAAAATATTCGCGGGATATTTGTATATCAAATCATCCGCAAAAGCCATGAGTCCTGCCTGAAAAATTATAATCAAACATAATATAAATTTTTTCATAATTAAAGATTACAACAAGCAAACTTATCTTTCAAACCTTTGGGCGCCGAATAAACACTTTCGTTTGTTAATCTGTCAACACAAATTTGCATTGTCTTTGCTTTAAATAACTTTTCGCCTGTTTCCTCATCAAAAATAGCATATTTAATTATAAGACAAGGTTCTATTTCTTCAAGCGATGAAACTATCTTTAATTTTTGATTAAAATAACACGGCTTAATAAATTTCAAATCCATAGTTGCAACAGGATACATAATTCCGTCTTTTGCCATGCTGTCATAACCGTAACCGAGTTTATACAACAAGTCGCACCGTGCTCTTTCCAAATACTTTATATAATTCCCATGCCAGACAACATTCATAGGGTCAAGGTCATAAAATTGAACTGTTAAAAAGGTTTCCGCACAAAATTTCATATTTCACCTCAAATTTTAATTACTTTACAAATATACCGGAGGAATACACTTTGTCATCCGCCTCATAGGTAAAATCAACGCAATTTTCTTTATTTTTAAGCTTTAACGTTATTTCCGTATCTGATTTTATAATATTGGAAAACTTAACCTTTTTAACTTCATCCGGCGGAATTTCAATATTAAAAAAATTATCGGCAAAATATTTTGCATAATAAAGCTGTACAACCCCCGGTAAAATCGGCATAATATCAAAATGACCGTCAAAAAAGTTACAATTTTTCTTGAAAATTAAATTAATTTCGGCATTATCAGAGCTGACTTTTTTTGATAAAACAAAAGGCAAAGACAAATTCATTCCAAAAATACGATTGAGTTTTGTTTTATCAATTTTTCCGTTTGCAGTGAGCGGAATTTCACTCAAAATCCGCCATTTTTTCGGCACAACTTCACTAAATTGCAACAGAAAATGACGCAATTCATCTTTGTCAAGATTAAAATTATCAGTTGCAGCAACACATGCAAGCTTATTTGCATACATAAAACAATAGCAATCTTTAACATCCGCGTGCTTTTTCAAAATATTTTCAATTTCGTCAAGCGAAACCCGTTTTTCAAAAATTTTTACAATTCTGTCAGAACGTTTTTTTAATATAAACTCTTTCTCATTAACGTACTTAATAATATCCGGCAAAATCACCTTTTCTTGAACAAAAAATCCGGATGTCACAACTGTGTTATCATTGCGGTCTACGGAAACCGAAACATCCTTAAATGTCCTAAATTCATCATAACCTCTTTTGAAAGCAATATTGCCGGTTTCAGTACTTCCGTATATATCAATAACGTCCGAAAACCGCTTAAAATAATCCAAAACATTATTCTTTAACTTTGAACCCGCAAGAAAAATTTTTTCAGGTGCTTTTTCAAATACAAAATCATATTTGGCAAGTTTTTCCATAAAAGTCGGCGTTGAAATTAATATGTAATCATCTTTTATATCGCCAAATTGCTCCGGAAACTCAATTCTGCGGCAATTAATTTTCAAATTATGCCAAAACGGTAAAATAAAATTAAAAGTAAAACCAAAACTGTGTGTAAGTGAAACAGTTGACGCACTGATTAAATGACCTGCCAAATTAAATTCATCAATTATACTTTGAGCTTCCAAAATAAGCTTAGCCAAATTTTTTTGAATAAGCTGCGGTTCTCCTGTTGAACCCGATGTGAAAATATATATTTTGGCCTCATTTATATCCAAATTCTCATCTTGAAATATAGCATCAACAGGATAAGATTTCTCCGGCAAAATATATTCATCATCTAATTGTGCCAAACGCGTTTTATCAGATAAAAGATAAATATTCTTACGCGCAAAAACAGCTGCAAAAAAATTCACGGCAAAATTAAAATAATCATCCCCAAACAAAACCACATTTCCTTTTGGAGATTTTAAAAACTCTTTTGTCTGATAATAAACATGTTTTTTAAATTCGCCAAAAGTTATACAGGGATTGACGAACAAGATATCTTCATCATATTTGCTGCCGTAAAACTTTTCCAGCATTTGCTTTTTTCCTCAAAACTATTCTTACAATATATTCTACCGCAAATATAACACCAATCGCAAAATATGAAATACATCCATTGTATAATGCCCACAATTTTTCCGGCAAAAATACCGTTATAAGTGAAATTACAAAATTAAAAAATGTAAAAACACACCAGACATAGGTAAGATTTTTCGTATAATTTTTTGTAAAATCATCCAGTGTCCCGCCCTCGAGCGTTCTTGCAAATTTTTGAATAACCGTTTCTTTAGTAAATAAAGAAATAAAAAATACCAAAAAAGTTGTCAAATTTGCCAGAACAGGATAAAATTTCACAAAATAAATCTGAGTATAATGAAATATAACAATTACACAAAGTGTAATAAAAAACGGAATAATAAATTTCAATTTCATTCTAAAAGTTCCGCAATTGTTTTTGCAACATCATCAACTGTTCTGATTTGTTTAAACCTGTCAGGTGCAATTTTTTTATCGGTAAAATACTGCAATTTAACCGCCAAATCAACTGCATCAATACTATCAAGCTCCAAATCTTCAAACAAATTGGCCTCGGGTGTTACAAGAGACCTCTCAATTTCAAAATCATCAACAAGAATATCGGTTAATTTTTCCATGATTTCATTGTACGTAAAATTCTTACTCACCTGCTTTACTCCTGACAAAATCTTTTTTGTTTTAACTAAATAAAAATACTGTGTTATGCTAAATTCTTACTCACCTATATTGCTCCTGATAAAATCAGCTATTGTTTTAACTGAATAAAAATACTGTGCATTTTTCTGTTTATCAGAGGACAACTTTATATTATATTTCTTTTTTAAAGCCATACCTATTTCAAGAGCATCAATTGAATCAAGCCCGAGCCCTTCAACAAAAAGAGGTTCTTCATCTTTAATTTGAGATGGCGTAATATCTTCCAGCTCAAGAGATTTTATTATTAATTCTTTTATCTCATTTTCCAATGTCATAGCTTAATTCCTATAATAAATTTATACCCTAATTACTTCTTAAAGTCAAACATTCCTTTATTTTTTCGGATACGGCATTTCTGGCTTTAATACCGTCTTTAGATTTGACAATGTAATCTTCAGTTTTTATTTCGGATAAAACAGTCAAATAATAATTAACGGTTTTAGATCCTGCATCAAACGGAGAATGAGATTTTATCAAAAAAGGAAAATCCGTTTCTATTTTTACAGGGACTATATTGACGCCTGAGGTAATCGCAAGCTGCGCTGCGCCTTTATGGATTTTTAAATTTTCACCGGGCAAAGTTCTTGTTCCTGTCGGAAAAATAATAATATTATAACCGTCTTCAAGAGCCTGTTTTGCATTTTTCTGAAAAAGTTCAGGGTCATCATTTACGATATAAAGGGATTTTACGATATTTCGCATAACGATATTTTTCAAAATCTCTTTTTTTGCAATACAAAGCGATCTTGGCATATTTCCGATAAGCAGAATAATATCTATCAAACTCGGATGAGACGCAACAACAATTTTCCCTTTTATTAAACTTAAATCTCCGTTTACATTAACCTTGATTTCGCCTGTTTTTTCCATAACCCAAATAAAAAACTTCCAGGAATAATGTATTATTGAAGAAAAATATTCACGCCTTTCTTTACCTTTAATAAATAAAGACAACAAAGGAAAAATCACCAGTCCTATTGTCAAAGCACCGATTGCAAAAATACCCATATCAATTAAAACAAAAAGCGCTCTTAAAAACTTCATTCTGACACCCTTTGTATCTTATAACCGTCGCTGACAAACAAATCCCGTTTCCCGTCCAAAAAACCGATAAAATCTTCAAATGTATCACAAGAAGGAAGATTTTCACAATTTTCAGATAAAATATATCCGCCATTATTGTTTTGAAAAACGGATACTGCAGCGCTTTTTATTCCGCCAAGGCTTTCCGCATAACAAAAAACCGCATTTTTTGACAAAATGCTTTCCAAAAAACCGACAGCAGCAGTTTTTTTACCGGCAGAAATTGCATTATAACTTCTATTATTTTTTTCAAGCATTGAAAATAAACCTATGGAAGCATTATGAACGGATGAACTGAATCCCCCGGGTGAAACTTCACCTTCATCATTTCTCTGATTAATAAGTTTTACAACTCTTTCTACATCACCGTATTCGGATGCAAATACAAGATCAGGCTCGCCGTTTTCATAAACCTTATATAAAGTATACAAAGCAGCTCTGCCGAATTTATTGAGCTTTCTGCGGGTCATCATAGGTATGAAAGAAACATCCGGTTCTTCATCTTTTATATATGAATATTTTTTTATGTCAAAAATTACTTCCTTCATGATAATATAAGTATAATATTGTTAAAACAATTCTGCAACAAGAGGGAAAATGCTTAATATTACAAAAACAGCCGCAATATGCAATTTAGGAGAAAATTTGGACGAAATTTTCCGAAACGTGATTGCAGGAAAATTAACTGATTTTAAAATTCACACACCTCTTTCAGAAATTGAAGAAAAAAAATACAATATTCGCTGTAACAGAATGCTGCTTAACTGCATAAATCAAATAAAACCCGAACTTGATACTCTTATAAAATATTACGGCAAAAACCGAATAGGTGTTGCAATTGCCACAACAAACACAGGTATTGATAGTTTTGAAGAAACAAAAGATTACGAATTTCTAAAAATCAGCAACCCTGCAGAATTTATAAAAGATTATCTGGAACTTGAAGGAATATACTGCGGGGTATCAACCGCATGTTCTTCGGGGATAAAAGCCTTTTCTACAGCCAGAAAATGGATAGAAAACGGAATTTGTGATGCGGTCATCACAGGCGGTACGGATGAACGCTCCAAATTCCCTCTTGCTGGTTTCAAATCACTTGAAGTGCTTTCCGACAAGCGCTCAAATCCTTTCAGTAAAAACAGAGAAGGCATGAATATTTCGGAAGCCGCAGCATTATTTATAGTTGAACCCGATAAAAAAGGAATAAATATCCTCGGGATAGGCGAAACCTCCGACGCATATCACGCATCAACCCCGAATCCCGACGGAGAAGAAGCAGCCCGAGCAATTTTAAACGCGCTTAATGAAGCACATTTGAAGCCTTCCGATATAAATTACATCAACCTTCACGGCACGGGAACAATTACAAATGATTTAATGGAAGCAACGGCGATAAATAAAATTTTCGGAGAAAATACACCCGTAAGCTCAACCAAACCGCTGACCGGACACTGTCTCGGCTCTGCCGCAAGTATTGAGACGGCTATTTGCTGTGCGCTTTTAAATGATAACAAAAACATACTCCCGCCGCATATTTATGACGGGGAATATGATGACACAATTCCGAAAATTAAATTAACAACTAAAAATATGAAAGTTGAAAATTTAAAATACGTAATGTGCAATGCATTCGGCTTTGGCGGAACTAATACGGTTATAATTTTAGGAAAATAAAAATGAATTTAGATTTAGAAAAAATACTGCCTCATAACTATCCAATGATACTTATTGACAATGTTGAAGAAGTCAATATTGAAGAAGATTATGTTATTGCGGGTGTTACCATAAGAGAGGACAACTTATTTTATGATAAAGAGTTGGACGGAGTACCTTATCTTGTAGGAATTGAATTTATGGCACAAACAATTGCCTGTTATTCGCACTTTAAAACTAAAAGTGAAAAACCAAAAATAGGATTTTTATTAGGCACAAGGTCATATAAATGCTCTGTTAAAAAATTCGAAAAGGGCAAAAAATACCTTATAAGAGCCCAAAAAATATACTGCGACAACGAACTTGTTTCGTTTGAATGTTTAATCTATAATGATAATGAAGAATGTGCAAAAGCAACGGTAAATGCATACCAACCGCAAAATGCCGAAGCTTTTCTGAACAGCGGAGCTTAAAATTTATGGGAAAACAAGTCTTAATAACAGGTTCAAGCCGCGGGATAGGAAAAGAAACCGCATTATATTTAGCCCAAAACGGTTTTGATATAATTCTGCACTGCAATAAAAATATTCAAAAGGCCGAAGAAGTTTTAAAATCAATACAAAACCTCGGAGTAAAAGGACGCATATTGCAATTTGATACTAAAAACAGGGAAGAATGCAAAAAAGTTATTACCGATGACATCCAAAAAAACGGGGTCTATTTCGGGGTTGTATTAAATGCCGGAATAGCGCGTGACGTTGTTTTCCCGGTAATGGAAGATGACGACTGGGACAGCGTTCTGGAAACAAATCTCGGCGGTTTTTATAATGTTTTAAAACCGATTGTAATGCCGATGATAGAAAACCGAATTAAGGGAAGAATTATTGCTATGTCATCAATTTCGGGCCTTAGGGGAAATTACGGACAGGTAAATTACAGTGCATCAAAAGCAGGTATAATCGGTGCCGTAAAGGCTTTGGCTCTTGAGCTTGCAAAAAGAAAAATTACGGTAAACTGTGTGGCGCCGGGAGTTATTGAATCGGATATGACAAAAGAGCTGCCGGCAGATGAAGTAAGAAAACTTATCCCGATGAAACGATTCGGCACCGCAAAAGAAGTTGCAAGCCTTGTGAATTATCTTATGAGCGAAGATGCAGGATATATAACGGGTCAGGTTATCTCTGTGAACGGGGGACTATATTAATGAGACGCGTTGTTGTAACCGGGATGTCACAAATCAGCCCTTTAGGCTGCAATATTGAAAAAGCTTTCACACATCTTTTAAGCCTTAAAAATTGTGTTAAATTTATGCCCGAACTTGAAGCATACACGAGATTAAATACCAAACTTGCGGCCGCTGCTGAAGATTTTACAATTCCTGAACACTTTAACAGAAAAATATTAAGAACAATGGGCAGAGTAGGAATTCTAAGCGTTGCGAGTGCAGAAGAAGCTTTAAAAGATTCCGGCCTAATCGGTAATGAAATACTGACCAATGGCGGAACAGGCGTCAGCTATGGATCTTCATCCGGCTCTTTGGAAAGCATTATAGATTTTTATTCAATGATGGTAGAAAAAGAAGTAAAAACCGTTTCGTCAGGAAGTTATGTAAAAATGATGCCGCAGACAACAGCCGTCAATATATCTTTGTATTTTAAAACAACAGGCAGACTAATTCCGACATCTACAGCCTGCACATCAGGATCTATGGGAATAGGATACGCTTATGAAGCTATAAAAAACGGCTATGAAACAGTTATGATAGCAGGCGGAGCAGACGAACTTCATCCGACACAGATTGCGATTTTTGACACGCTATATGCAACAAGCCAAAAAAATACAACGCCTGAATTAACCCCGTCGCCTTTTGACAAAGACCGTGACGGACTTGTAATAGGAGAAGGCGCCGGAACATTAATACTTGAAGAATATGAACACGCCAAAAAACGCGGTGCAAAAATTTACGCGGAAATAATAGGTTTCGGAACAAGCACTGACGGAGCACACATAACAAGTCCTAATCAGGAAAAAATGAAAACAGCGCTTGAACTTGCTCTAAAAGATGCAAACATTTCGCCTGATAAAATAGGTTACGTAAACGCACACGGCACAGCGACAATTCAGGGAGATATTGCCGAAACCAATGCAACTTATGAAGTTTTCAAACGACAGGTACCCGTAAGCTCAATAAAAAGCTACACAGGGCATACTCTCGGTGCCTGCGGAGCAATCGAAGCCATACTTTCCATAGAAATGGCAAGAAAAAAATGGTTCTGTCCTACGATTAATCTTAATAATGTGGATGATGCCTGCGGAAATCTGGATTATATTATGAAATCCGGCAGAGAAATTAATACCGATATAATTATGTCAAACAATTTTGCATTCGGCGGAATCAATACATCATTAATCTTCAAAATTCCGGATTAAAATATTTACAAAATAAATAACAAAATATGAAATTTTCAGACTTTATGATAATATATTATTAAAGACTTCGGAGGAAATCCGACAGGGGTAAATAATGAACGTAGTGTCTCTATTCAGCAAAGAAACGGTAAATAACGGGCGGCAGCCTGCGGTTGACCTGTGCAAAACCGTCTGCATAATTTTAATGCTTTTTTGCCACGTTTTTTACGTAATAAAATTTACAAACACACCTACGTTAACACCTTCATTTATTGCACACAACCTTGTAAGATTATTAGGCGCGCAATTTTTTATGTTCAGTATGGGTCTGGGGCTTGCATACACCAGAAATGACACACCAAAGTGCTGCCTGAGACGCGGGGCTATTTTACTTTTATCGGGTTATATGCTCAATTTTTTAAGAGAAATTCTTCCGTGGATGCTGTTTGGCAGCTACCCTATGTTCAGCAGTATTATGTCGAACGATAAATTCCTGATGCTGCTAAACGGAGATATTTTACAATTTGCGGGATTGGCATTTTTGTTTTTTGCATTTGTAAAACACTTCAAAATGTCAAATTTAACAATTTTTATGCTAGCAATCGCCTGCACGGCAGTCGGAGCATTTTGCACGAATGAAATTTCTGTAAATTTATCACCGGACAATTTTTATTTTTCATTTGTGGGGTTATTTATACCTATCAAAAACTTTACAACAAGCGGATATGTTTGTTTTTCATTCTGCAACTGGATACTTTATCCGGTGACGGGCTGGCTTTTCGGCAAACTATTAAAACGCTGCAACAACCCGGATAAATTTTATCTTTATATGTTATGCGTATCAGTACCCGTGCTTTTGCTTGCATGGTCAGGATTTGACGCTGCGGGTAAAAACATGTGGATGATTTTAATGAATCCTCTTGTATACCACCAGCAAAATCCTATTATATTAGCCGTATATATGAATATAATTGCGGTTGCCATAAGTATTGCGCACCTGTTTTCAAACTATTTTGTAAATTCAAAACTCTGGGGTATAGTAAAACATTTAAGCACGGAACTCCCGACATTATATATTGCGTCATGGGTTGTAATAGGCTGGATAGGCGCATGGCTTAAGATGAATAATAAATATTTGACAAAAAATCTTGATAACGTATTTTTGCTGTTTGTTGTGGTGCTTCTTGTATCCGAAGCCTATATTTATATTAAAAATTTACTAAAAAACAGAAAAACAAAACAAACCGAAAATATTTCCAAAAACGATAATTTATGTTATATTGAAACAGCAAGGGGCGTTAGCGCAGTTGGTAGCGCACGACACTGGCAGTGTCGGGGTCAGGGGTTCGAATCCCCTACGCTCCATA
>CALVER010000023.1 GCA_944326625.1 Candidatus Gastranaerophilales bacterium
AAGCCTACCAATTTAGCTGCGATAACGAATGCGTACAATGCGCAGGCTTCTGATAATGCAGCACCAAGAAGGAAGAAGCCGAATGCTTTACCGGAAACTTCAGGCTGTCTTGAAATTGCATCCATCAAACCTTTTGTCGCAAACCCGATACCGAGTCCGGCACCGATTGCACCAAAACCGATTGCAACACCGCCGCCTAATTGTGCCAAGTCAGAAATTGTTTTTAATTCTTCCATTTTTATCTCCTTTAAATTAATGCTCATCGCCTGTGGCTGATGATACATACGCTATTGTCAACATCATAAATACTGTTGCCTGAATAAATGCAACCAGAATTTCAAATAACATAATCGGCAGCGGCAGTAAATATGCAAATACTCCCAGTGCTACCGTTACAAGAATTTCTCCCGCAAAAATGTTCGCAAAAAGTCGGATTGCAAGGCTTAAAGGTCTTGTAATCATTTCCAAAAGTTCAACAAGTCCCATTATTATCCCTGTAAAACTGAATTCGTGCAGGAAAAATTTGAATCCTTTTTTCTTCAAACCCATGCCTACATAATAGATTAAAACAATAATCGCCATTGCGGCTGTCAGGTTCAAATCGTTTGTCGGAGAAGCTAATTCCCCGCTTTTTAAATGTATAATTCTTAGAGGCAGCTGCCCCATAAGGTTTGCTATTAATATAAATAAAAACAGCGATGCAACGAGCGGAACATGCTTTCTGTTATCCGAAGGTATCATGGTGTCTAAAACCCCCCAGAAAAACCGCATCATGCTTTCCGATATTGCCTGAAGTTTACCCGGAATTATGGAGAGATTTCTTGTTGCAATGAATGCAAAAATAAGCACAACAGCCATTGCAAACCACATGGTAAATATGGTATCCAGATTGAATGAAAAACCATGCCCGTTGATTACTGTATTATAGACCCAATGTCCGGTTTCACTCATGTTTTCTCTCTCCTTATGAACTTATTTTAACTCGGTGAAAAAAAATTAGCAAATATTTTTTGTTTATTATAAAATTAATCGTGTATATTACCCGAGGGAGAAATGGAGCTTATAACCCTTAAAGAAGTTGATTCAACAAATAATTACGCGAAGAAAAATCTGGAAATTTTTTCTGACAGAACTGTTGTGCGCGCTTTAAGACAAACTTCAGGAAAGGGCAGATTAAACCGCAGCTGGGTTGATTTAGGCGAGGGAAATTTGTTTTTCTCAATAGTTTTAAAACCGTCGGACAAATTTTGCGACATTTATGCAAATCTTACCCAGTATATGTCAGTGGTGCTTTGCAAATTGTTGGAAGAATACGGTTTGGCTCCGCAAATCAAGTGGCCGAATGATGTTTTAATTGACGGGAAAAAAATCGCCGGAATTCTTTCGGAAACAGTTATGCAGGGGGCTAATTTTAAAGGACTTATACTCGGTGCCGGAATTAATCTTAATGCTGAAATTAAGGACGTCAAGGCTATCCCGGATAAAGTTGTTACGGCGCTTAATCTTGAACTTTCAAGAAAAATTGATGCGGATGAATTTTTAAACAAGCTTCTTGATAAATTTTTCTCTAATTACGATGAATTTTTGTCCGCAGGTTTTGAATTTATTAAATCCGATTACATAAAACGAGCCTGCTTTCTTGATAAGGAAGTGTGCGTACAGCTTATTAACGAAACAAAACACGGGATTGCAAAATCCGTAAATGATTCAGGCGAGCTTATTTTGGAAGATAACGGAAAAGAATTTTCGCTTACAATCGGTGATATATTATAACGAAAGGGAATATAAAATATGACAAAAAAACTTATCAAAGTTATGGATACTTCGTTCAGGGACGGTTTTCAATCCGTTTACGGCGCAAGAGTATTTGTTGATGATTTTATTCCTGCATTGCAGTCAGCTGTTGCGGCAGGTATTAATCATTTTGAAGTTGCAGGCGGTGCAAGATTTCAGTCGCCGATTTTTTATTGCAACGAAAATGCGTTTGAAACTATGGATAAAATCAGAGCGGCTGTCGGACCTGATGTTAATCTTCAATCTTTAGCCCGCGGTGTGAATGTTGTCGGGCTTGATTCTCAGCCAAGAGATATTATCAATCTTCATGCCAAAATGTTCAAAAAGCACGGCGTGACAACTGTTCGTAACTTTGATGCGTTGAATGATGTAAATAACCTTATTTATTCCGGTCAGTGCATAAAAGATAACGGCCTTAAACACGAAGTTACAATTACCATGATGGAGCTTCCGATAGGCTGCACAGGTGCTCATGACGTTGATTTTTATGAAAGAGTTTTGAGAAATATTCTGGATGCGGGAATTCCGTTTGATTCAATAGCATTTAAAGATGCTTCAGGAACATCTGCCCCGAGAAAGGTTTATGAAACTATTAAACGTACAAGAGAAATTCTCGGAAATGATGCCCATATAAGATTCCATTCGCATGAAACCGCAGGTACGGGATTGGCTGCGTATTTGGCGGCACTTGAAGGCGGCGCGGACGGTATTGATTTATCTATGAAGCCTGTTTCCGGCGGAACTGCCCAGCCTGACATTGTTTCTATGTGGCATGCTCTTAAAGGTACGGAATATGATCTCGGAATTGATATTGAAAAAATTCTTGAAACCGAAGAAGTTTTCAAAGACTGCATGAAGGATTACTTCCTGCCGCCCGAGGCTTTGGCTGTTAATCCGATGATTATTCAGTCCCCGCTGCCGGGTGGTGCTTTGACAGCTAATACCCAGATGCTCAGAGATAACGGAATTATGGATAAATACCCTGAAATCGTTTCTGCGATGAAAGAAGTTGTTGAAAAAGGCGGCTTTGGAACATCGGTTACGCCTGTTTCACAATTCTATTTCCAGCAGGCATTTAATAACGTTATGTTTGGCAAATGGAAAAAAATTGCAGAAGGCTACGGAAAAATGGTTCTGGGTTATTTCGGCAAAACTCCGTGTGAGCCTGACGGTGAAGTCGTTAAACTTGCGTCTGAGCAGTTGAAACTTCAGCCGACAACCGAATGCGTTGTTGATATTAACGACAAAGATCCGAATAAAGGTATTGAGGCCGCACGCAAAATGCTTAAAGATGCAGGACTTGAAGAAACCGAAGAAAATATCTTTATAGCTGCAGCATGCAAAGAAAAAGGTATTTTGTTCCTTGAAGGAAAAGGCACAATCGGCGTCAGAAAAAATGAACAAAAATCAGAAGCCTCCGATTCTTCCGCAAACGGTTATACAGTTACAATTAACGGCAAAAAATATGCGGTTGCGCTTGAAGGTGAAAAAGCTACAGTTAACGGCAAGCTTTATGATTTTTCTATAAAATCCGGCATTGAAGCCAAGCAATCCGTGGGAGGCGAAGGAACCCCTGTCAAGGCGGCACTTCCGGGAACTGTTTTGAAAGTTCTGGTTGAAGAAGGTGACAGCATTGAAGAAGGCGATGTGCTTGCCGTTGTTGAAGCAATGAAAATGGAAACCGAAATTAAATCACCTGTCGGCGGTACTGTTCAATCAGTTGAAATTGAAGTCGGCGGGCATGTTCAAACAGGCCAGATTTTGGTTACCGTAGTATAAAATAAGGAAAATATAAAATGGACATTACAGAAAGTTTAATAAAATTGTGGAATTCAACAGGAATTGCAAATTTTGTGCGTCCTGAAGATCCTAATATAGCAAGCGGATTTGAACAATTTTTACATCAATACGGAATGTTGATAATGATTGCGGTCTGCTTATTTTTGCTGTGGCTTGGAATTAAGAAGCAATTTGAGCCGCTTTTGCTTGTCCCTATAGCATTCGGCGGTTTGTTGTCAAATATTCCGGTTGCTGATATTGCAGGGCCTCACGGATTTTTGGGAATTATTTATGAGGCAGGTATTCATCAAGGGTTATTCCCGCTGATTATATTTATGGGTGTCGGTGCAATGACGGATTTCGGCCCCTTGATTGCTAATCCTAAAACGGCGCTTTTGGGCGGTGCGGCTCAGTTCGGTATATTCGGTGCATTGCTTTTAGCTTTATGTGTATTCGGATTTTCTCTTCCGCAGTCTGCTGCAATAGGTATTATAGGCGGTGCGGACGGCCCGACATCTATTTATGTCACATCAAAACTGGCGCCGGAACTTTTAGGTGCAATTGCGGTTGCGGCTTATTCTTATATGGCGCTGGTGCCGGTTATTCAGCCGCCTATTATGAAGCTTTTGACAACAGAAGAAGAACGTAAAATTCAGATGTCACAATTGCGAAATGTGACTAAGCGCGAAAAAATCGTATTTCCGATTGTGGTGCTGGGGCTTTGTATAATATTCTTACCGGACGCATGCCCGTTAATCGGCGCTTTGACGTTCGGTAATTTATGCAAAGAATGCGGTGTTGTTGAGCGGCTTTCCGATACTATGCAAAATGCTTTAATTAATATAGTAACGATTTTCCTAGGTTTGTCAGTAGGTTCAAAATTATCTGCGGATCAGTTTTTAACCTTGCAGACATTATTTATTCTCGTATTGGGAATACTTGCTTTTTCTCTTGCAACAGCGGGCGGAGTGATTTTTGCAAAAGTTATGAATGCTTGTTCATACTTTATGCACAAAGTGTTCAAAAAACCGCTTAATCTTGTGAACCCGCTTATCGGTTCTGCCGGTGTATCTGCAGTGCCAATGGCAGCGCGTGTTTCAAACAAGGTAGGACTTGAAGCAAACAGCCAGAACTATCTTTTAATGCACGCTATGGGACCGAACGTTGCAGGCGTAATCGGTTCTGCGGTTGCGGCAGGTATTTTGCTCGCACTTTGCAGCTAGACTAATAAACCTAATTTGTATGCAGGCAAAGGTTCAATATCTATTGATTTTTTGCCTGTATTTTTTATTACATTATGTACAAAGTTTTCAAGATTTTCTTTAGTCATTGTGTAGAAATTTTTGTCGCAGTAATCATCAATTTCTTGTGCGGCATTTTTTAAAACCGGATGTTTTTCGCGTAAAATTTCGCTGAGTTTGAAAACTGTTCGGCCGAAATGCGCATTGTCAAGCTGTTCATCATTAACGCGTGTGAGCTTTTTGATTACGTCGCGTTCCATATTAATAGAATTATTTGTGCCGAAAAGGTTACGTGCGCTTGCTGCCTGAACAGCATCTTTAATCGGAATTCTTACTCCGAAGCTTGGATTTGCATAGTTTGCAGATTGAATTTTCATAAATACTCCTTATTAAATTGTTATGTCAAGAGTGTCGCCTAATTCGTCCACAATAGGCTTTACAAACTCTTGAAGTTCTTTTTTTGTTGCCTTAGGATTTTTATCACTGAATTCTAAAATTTCGAATGCAGCATCGGAAACTTTTGGATACTTTTCAACTACTTTGTCTCCGATAATTTTTAAATAATATCTGTAGCCCCTGCTGCCTGTACCTTTAAGTTTGGTTGGCCAGAGCGCGTCTATCAGCGGTTTCATATCCGAAACCGATTCTCTTGTTATGGATTTGAAAGTTGCGGCTTCCAAAACTCTTATGGTATCTACTTTTGCGCCGAATGCCGGCTGTGAATTTTGTATTTTTGAAATTTGCATATCTATAGAATACATGTAAAAATATTTTTTGCTAGTTGTATGATTTTTTTGTAATAAAATGTAAATATGAGTGATTTATATAAAGAATCCGGAGTAAATTTAGAAGAAGCAAACAATCTTGCGGCAAAACTTGGAATTTTGGGGGATAATTTTCAGTCTTTTGCCGGGAGTGTTGATTTTTGCGGGGGAAAAATCGTCAATTGCTGTGACGGAATAGGGTCAAAAATTATTCCGCTTTATGAACGGAAATTATTTAAAACAATCGCAGTTGATCTTGCTGCTGCTAATCTGAATGATCTGGCAACTAAAAATGCGCGTGCAATCGGTTTTTCGGATTATATTTCAGTTCATACTCTGGATAGTTTCGCAATATCAGAAATTATTATAGAATTGCATAAGGTTTTAAAAAATTACGGCTGCTCTCTTTTAGGCGGTGAAACATCCGAAATTCCCGCGTTATTAAAAAATGGGGCAATTGATATTTGCGGATTTGCAATAGGAGTTGAGGAGAAGAATTTTTTACCTGATGCAATATCCCAAGGAGATTTAGTAATAGCGTTGAAATCCAACGGAATTCATGCAAACGGATTTTCTTTAATTCGCAAATTCTTTAGCGAAAACAAATTGTCTGAAAGTGAATTTGAGGAGTGTTTGAAACCTTCATATATTTACTATGACATTGTGCGGAAATTATGGAAAAACAATCTTATAAAATCTGCCGCAAATATTACGGGCGGTGGAATTTATACAAATCTTATCCGCTCGGTTCCTGAAAATTTCGGACTTGATTTGAATTATCAGCTTATTCCGCGGCAGGAAATTTACAAAAAATTGTATACTTTATGCGGTGATGAGATTTATGAAGTATTCAATTGCGGCGTGGGTTTTTGTGTTATTACAAGTCCGGAAAATGCCGGTAAGATATTTGATATTTGCAAAACTTTTGAGCCGTTTATTTTGGGAAAGGTGGTTGAAAAATGACGAAACATATTGCGGTTATGGGATCAGGTGAAGGTACAAATTTTCAGGCTATTGCCGAATATTTTAAGGACAAAGATGTAAAAATTACCTGTTTTTCAGATAATTTGAATGCTCATATACTTGAACGTGCAAAAAGTCTCGGAATTGAAAATCATTACCTGCCTTTTGAGGAAACTGCCGGATATTTCGGCGCAAACAGTTTTGATTTAATTGTTCTTGCGGGGTATATGAGAATTCTTCCTCCTGATGTTCTGGATCTGGGGCGGTTTATTAATATTCATCCGTCGCTTTTGCCTGCATTTAGGGGTAAGGACGCAATTCAGAGAGCTTTTCTTGCGGGAGTTAAAGTCAGCGGTGTGACTGTTCATTGGGTAACTGACGAGGTCGACGGAGGCAAAATTATTGCCCAGTATCCGGTTTTGATTGATAATTCAATGCATTTTGATGAATTTGAGGCTGAAATTCACAAGACCGAACATATTTTGTATCCGATTGTTATTGATAAATTATTAAAAGATGAAGTTTTTGATTTTTCGGATTTGGTGAGCGGCAGCGGTAATTGCGGAGGGTGCGGAAATTGTCATTAAAAGTTTGCGTTGTTGGTTCCGGTGCCCGCGAAGAAGCAATTAAGGACGCGGTGTTGCGTTCGCCTTTGTGTGAAAAACTTGTTCAGTCTCCTGATGACGGTGCTGATTTGATAATTTTCGGGCCGGAACAGCCGATTTGTGACGGGCTTGTCGATTATTACAGTTCAAAGGGCATTAAATGTATAGGAGTTAGCAAAAAGTTCTCGCGTCTCGAAAGTTCAAAAATTTTTGCCAAAAGATTTATGGTTAATCACGGGATTAAATGTGCAAAGCTTTTGCCGGTTGAATACGATATTTTCCCCCAGGTCGTTAAATCTGACGGACTTTGTAAAGGAAAAGGCGTTAAGGTTGTTTATTCTCAAGCTGAAAAAGATGAATTTACGCGTAAAATTCCTAAACCTTATTTTATAGAAGAATATTTGGCAGGAGATGAAATATCTGTTATGTCTTATTTCAACGGTCAAAAACTTATTAATTTTTGTCCGGCAAGAGATTTCAAGCGTTTGACATCGGATATTAAATCCCCTAATACCGGCGGTATGGGAGCGTATTGTCCGGTGGATTTGTCTGATGTACAGCTGAAAAAATTAAATATTTACCTTAATTTACTGCAAAATGCCTTAATAGATGAAGGTGCGGATTTTACGGGTTTCATTTATTCAGGGTTAATCTGGGCTCGCGATGACTGGTATGTGCTTGAATATAACGTCAGACTGGGAGATCCTGAGTGTCAGGCTATACTAAACTATCTGGATAATGATTTTCTCTCAATTCTTTTAAATAATGAAGAACCGCAGTATAAAACCGGTTATTCAGCTTGTCTTACGATTGCAAGCGAAGGGTATCCCGATAATCCCATAAAGGGGGCGCAAATTATTCTTCCGCAGGATGACGATAGTGTGAAAGTTTATTTCGCCGGTGTAAAAGTCGAAAACAACGAAATCTATTCAAACGGCGGACGCGTCCTTTCTTTGTGCACTGTCGGCGAAAATCCTTTCCCTGTTTTGAAAAATTTTGCGGAAAAAATTCAAATGGAACATAAAATTTTCAGAAATGATATAAACATTTTTTAATATTTTGTGTATAATATGGATATATATTTAGATGAGGGATTTATATGTCAATTGATGATGCATTGGTAATGATTCTTGCAGGCGGCGAGGGTAAAAGACTTTATCCGCTTACAAAAGACAGAGCAAAGCCTGCCGTACCTTTTGGCGGCAGATACAGGATTATTGATTTTGTTATTAATAACTTTATCAATTCCGGATTTTTTAAGATTAAAGTTTTGACGCAGTATAAGTCTGATTCTTTAAACAAACACATAACACGCGGGTGGATGCTCTCACCGTTTTTGAATCAGTATATAGATCTTGCGCCCGCTCAAATGCGTACCGGCAGCGACTGGTACAGGGGAACTGCCGATGCGATTTATCAAAATATGTTTCATATTCTGGATGAAGACCCTAGGTATGTCTGTATATTCGGTGGTGATCATATTTATAAAATGGATGTGTCACAAATGCTGGATTTTCATAAAGCTAAAAACGCTGACCTGTCTATTTCAGCAATTCCTATTCCCATTAAGGATGCCTCAGAATTCGGGATTATTGAGGTTGATGATGACTGGCGTTTGATAAATTTTGTGGAAAAGCCGCAGACCGCCCCGAAATCTATACCCGGCAATCCTGATATGTGCCTTGCATCTATGGGAAATTATATTTTTAATAAAGATATTTTGCTTGACGCACTTGAACGTGACGATAAAATTCAAGACTCCAGCCACGATTTTGGCAAAAATGTTATTCCTATGCTTTTGAATGAAGGGAAAAATATATATATTTATAACTTTCACGATAATAATTTCCCGGGGATTTCCGATGCGGAACGCGGTTATTGGCGCGATGTCGGAAGCATTGATGCATATTGGCAGGCTAATATGGATTTGCTGCAAGCGTGTCCCGAATTGGATTTGTATTCAAAAGACTGGCCTATAAGAACTTTTAACTATAACTATCCGCCCGCAAAATTCATCTGGCAGGACGGTGACAGGGTTGGTATGGCGACCAATTCTATGGTATCAGAAGGCTGTATTGTCTCCGGCGGTATGCTTTCTCATTGCGTTTTGTCTCCAAAAGTCAGAATTAACAGCTATTCCATGGTATGTGACAGTATTTTGATGGAAAATGTCGAAGTAGGCAGATATTCAAAAATCCGCAAGGCTATAATTGATAAAAACGTCAAAATACCGCCGAATACCAGAATAGGTTATAACTGGGAAGAAGACGTAAAGCGCGGTTTCCATGTTTCTCCGGGCGGAGTAACCGTGGTGCCTAAGGGTACAATTTTGTAATTGTGTGTTATATTGATGTTGTGACTGCCTGAAAATTTTTTCTTAATATTTATTAATAAATACGGATTTTGAGGCAATTCTATACATTTACTATCTTTACATGTTTGGGTAGGAATATGGCATCAATAAGTTCAATACGTAATTTTTCATTTTCTCGCGCTTACAACCGCTTAAGCCGTAAAGCGGAACGCTTTGCGCTGAATATTGCAGGAAACCGCAATAATTTGCCGACGGTTTCTAACCCCAAAACTATTAATACTATTGATTGGATAGGTAAAAAACTATCTTCTGCCGAAAACCGTTTAATTCTGGGTGCGTCAGCGCTTTTGTCCCAGCCGTTTATTGATGCTTCAAATAAAGATGTTGATGCTGAAACCCGTAAATATTCTGTTTGCCGTACTCTTGCCAAAATTATTGCCGGCACGGCGACCGGTTATACTATCCGTAAGTTATGTATTAAATCCATTGATGCATTCACTAAATCCGTAAACGAAATAAAGCCGGAGATGAAGTTAAAAAAATTAAGAACATTTTTAACTCCGACATTAAAATACACTGCGGAAGAGTTATCCCAGTATAAGAATACTTTGGGAACTATTTTGGCGCTCGGAGTTATGGTGTTTACGAACTTTTTAATTGATGCGCCGTTGACAAAAGGTTTGACAAATGCATTTACAAAACTTGGAGGTGTCCGCAATGATGAATCCAAGTAAGATGTTTAATAATTTTAAAAATACGATTTTGACCAAATACGGGCCAAATCCGGCTAAAATGCTTATTTATACGGGCGTATTGGGCTGGTTTTTGTCATCTGCTGCACAGGTTGTGGCCATTGCAGTAAACGATAAAATTCCTAAAGAACAAAAGATGTTTCTTATTCCGCAGGAAATCGGCGACGGTGCGGTTAACGTTGTATCTTTTTTCCTCGTTACATCCGTTATAAAAAATTTGGCTTCCAGGCTTGTATCTTCAGGAAAGCTTGCTACGCCTAAAATTCGCAGGTTTTTGACTGATTCGGGCATTAACCTGAAAACTAAAAATGGCTGGAAAGTTCCGGCAAATTTTGATTTTTCAAAATTCAACATCGAAAATATGACGAATTTTTACCAGATTAAAGATGAGTATAAAAGTTTTAAAAACGGTGTTGACGTTGTCGGAATGACTTTAGGTTCAATATTGTCCTGCAATATTATAACTCCGATTTTGCGCAACAAAATCGCGGCTGACAGGCAGAAAAAAACTCTGGCACGTATGAATACTTTTGATCAGGAAAAAGTCAACTATCCTCGCGGGATTTCTATGGATACATATCAGAAATACGCGTCAATGAAATATTCTTCACCTTCATTGAAAATATAATGTTGCAAAAAATCCTATCATTATAAGACTGATTAATGCCGTAAATGCCCCAAGAAGTTTGTAAAAAGGATCACTTTCAATTTGTTCGGAATTTTTATCAAGTTTGCTTATGATTAGTTTTGAGTAATCATTTTTCCATTCTGTGCGGGTTTTATCAAAAGAATTATGCAGCAGTTTTTTGAAGGTGTACATATCCTCCAGATCTTTCCGGGCAAGCGGATTTGTTATTGCTATTTTTTTAATTCTTATGCTTTCGTTTTCGTCAAGTTCATTATCAATGTATGCGGACAAATTCTTTTTAAAATCTTCGTACTGTTTTGTATGATACGGATTTGTTTCTTCGTCGTATGATGTAAGCGACATAATATGATTAACAATTTTTTTTGACTGCATATAGACCTCACGGCACTTAGGACAGTGTCTCAAGTGTTCGTCCACGTATTCTTTTAATCTTGAATTAAGTTTGTCCTCTACGTAGAAGCTCATAAGTGCTATTACCTGATTACATGTCAATTGGTTTGTCATTTTATACTCCTTATATGTATGATTTTAATCCGTCTTGAAGTTTGCCTCTGGCGCGTGCAATTCGTGATTTTACGGTGCCGACGCTGGAATTTGTAGCCTGTGCGATTTCTTCATAGCTGAGTCCCTGAAGTTCCCTCAAAATAATGGCAATCCTGAACTGTTCCGGCAAATCCCTTATTGCATCTTTAATCATTTCTTCAAGTTCCGTGGAAAGACATTTTTCGTGGGGCTTGCATTTTTTATCCGGAAGCTGGGTTTTGATTGAATTTTCCTCATTTTCTTCATCAATTGAGATTACATCCGGTCTGCGTTGTTTTTTTCTTAATTCATCATAAAAAAGGTTTGAGATAATTTGATTAAGCCAGCTTTTAAAATTTTTCGGGTTTTTTAGATTTTGAATATTTCTGGCGACTTTTAAAAGTGCTTCCTGAGTTAAGTCTGCAACGTTTTCACGTTTTTTACTGAGATATGAAAACGCCGCAAACACATTTTTTTGTTCGCGTCTTATGAGCTCTTCAAGCGCTTTTAGGTCGTCTTTTTGTGACAGAACAACAAGTTCTTCAAGGGACAGCTTTTTGTATTGTGTTCCCGGCATAATATTCTCCTTACTCTAATAGTAAGGAATTCTGTTCAGGAATTACTCATTCTTTGCTATATAGTAGACCGGTTATATTTTTTAATTTAAAATAATACTACTTGTCCGCAATATACCCGCGCAATGCCGTATAAGCCGCAACATAAGGGGATGAAAGGTATATATAGCCTTTTGTATTTCCCATTCTGCCTTGAAAATTCCTGTTCTGAGTTGAAAGGCAAACTTCATCATCGGCAAGTATTCCGGCATGAACCCCGACGCACGGGCCGCATCCCGGAGGCAGTATTGTTGCCCCCGCTTCCATAAATATTTTTATCAGACCTTCATCAAGAGATTTTAAGTAAATATCTTTTGAAGCCGGACAAATAAGGAGTCTTACGCCTTCTTTAACTTTATTTCCTTTTAAAATTTTTGCGGCTGTGCGCATATCTTCCAGTCTGCCGTTTGTGCATGTACCGATATAAACCTGATTAACTTTGATTTCGCCGAGTTCGTCGACTGTTTTAGTATTATCAACGGTATGGGGGCAGGATACAGTATGTTTTATATCCGCGGCATTAATTTCTATAATCCTTTCATAAACCGCATCTTCGTCGGGTTTTAAGGTTTTGAATTTATCTTCTCTGCCGTGTTCTTTCAAATATGCTTTTGTTTTTTCATCAGCAACAAAAAGTCCTGCTTTTGCGCCGGCTTCCACGGCCATATTCGCGAGTGTAAAGCGTTCTGACATCTCCATATTGTCAATTGTATCCCCGCAAAATTCCAGAGCTTTGTATGTTGCGCCGTCAGCGCCTATCATTCCTATTAAGTGCAGCATTAAATCTTTTGAGCAAATACCTTCATTAAATTTGCCGTTTACGACGATT
>CALVER010000024.1 GCA_944326625.1 Candidatus Gastranaerophilales bacterium
CTACTTAGAGGAGACGCCCCCCCCCGACATTTTTAAAATAATTTTTCATGGCTGAATCCTCCTATAAAATAACCTACTTAATTATATCAAATCCTGTGTATTTACGCAATACTTCCGGAATGACAATTGAACCGTCTGCCTGCTGGTAATTTTCAACAATTGCTGCAAAAGTTCTGCCGACCGCAAGTCCGGAACCGTTAATTGTATGAACAAACTGGGTTTTGCCGGTTGTTTTGTCGCGGTATCTGATATTCGCACGTCTTGCCTGATAATCGCCGTAATTTGAGCAGCTGGAAATTTCTTTATAAGTTCCGTAAGACGGCATCCAAACTTCCAAATCCCAGCATTTATTCGCGCTAAAACCTATATCTGCCGTGCATAAAGCTTCGCGGCGGTAAGGAAGTTCCAATAATTGAAGCATTTTTTCAGCATCTTCGGTTAATTTTTCATGCTCATCTTTACTTGTTTCAGGCGTACAAAGTTTTACAAGCTCAACTTTATTGAACTGGTGAACACGGATTAAGCCTCTTGTATCTTTTCCCGCAGAACCTGCTTCACGTCTGAAACACGGAGTGTAAGCCGTCATATACATCGGGAGTTGATCTTCGGATAAAATTTCACCCGCATAAATATTAGTAACAGGGACTTCGGCTGTCGGAATTAAGTACAAATCTTCATCAACACATTTATACATATCTTCCGCAAATTTAGGCAGTTGTCCGGTACCGGTCATGGTTGCGGCATTTGCCATAAAAGGCGGTAAAATTTCCTCATAACCCTGTTCGCCCGTATGATAATCCAGGAAAAAGTTTATAATTGCGCGTTCAAGCTTTGCACCGAGTCCTCGGTAAAGCGTAAATCTGCTCTGGGAAAGCTTTACGCCGCGTTCAAAATCAACAAGTTTTTTTTCTTCACAAATATCCCAGTGGGGCTTAAATTCAAAATCAAATTTTCTCGGCTCACCCCATTTGTAAACCTCAACGTTATCGTCTTCAGATGCGCCTATTGGAGTTGTTTCGTCCGGAATATTCGGGATATGCAATAAAAGATTTCTCTGTCTTTCATCCAAAACCGATTGTTTTTCTTCAAGTTCCTTGATATCTTCCCCGATTTTACGAACATCTTCTTGAATTGCGTCGGTATTTTCGCCTTTTTTCTTTAATTCACCGATTTTTTGGGATTCAGCTTTGCGTTTTGCACGCAAATCGTCCGCAAGAGTTTGAATTTTACGGCGTTCAACATCTATTTCAATAACTTCATCTATTGATAATTCAGGGTTTCTGCGTTTTAAAAGTTCGTTTATTTTTTCGGGATTTTCTCTTATTAATTTGATATCAAGCATCTTGAACCTCTTTCTTACTATAGAATTATTCTAATTTAAATAAAAGTTATAATCAAGAGAAAATTATTAAAAAGTCAATCTAAAGATTGATAGACATTTACAGAAAAATGCCCATAATATAACATGAAGGGATATGTATATGTTCAAAAAACTTGCACAACGTTTAAGGGACTATAACACAAAGACAAACACCGCACCGCAGACATTGCCGTTCGGAGATGTTTTTATAACACCGAAAAATGAGTATCTGAAAAACATGACAAAAAAAGCGGTTGAGCTTTATGAAAAACAAACTGATATAAATAATTTCTCAAAACTTGTGCTCTCAAACCCTGAAAACAAATCCCACAATGATATGGTTAAAAAACTTTTTGATGAAGGCGTTGCAGATCCTTTTGTGGATGAAAAGCTTGCTGACCTTGCAAACAATCAAAAATTTCTTAGAGATTTAGGATTGTTATAAGTTTTCAATAACTTTTTGTGTAAACTCCGTTGTAGTTGCGCTGCCGCCCAAATCAGCGGTTTTAATATTTTGCGAAAGAGTTTTGAATAAAGCACGTTCAATTTTTTCTGCGTAAGAATTTTCGCCGATATATTTAATCATTTCAACAGCAGACAACAAAAGCGCCGTCGGATTAGCCTTATTTTGACCTTTTATGTCAGGCGCGGAGCCGTGAACAGGCTCAAACACAGCACAATCTTCACCGATATTAGCCCCTTGCGCAACACCTAAGCCGCCTATTAACCCGGCCGTCAAATCAGACACGATATCACCGTATAAATTAGGCATAACCAGTACATCAAATCTCGTCGGATCCTGTACAAGCTGCATGCACAAATTATCAACTAAAATTTCACGTTTTTTAATTTGCGGATAATTTTCGGCTACTTTTCTGTAACTTTCCAAAAACAAACCGTCAGACAGCTTCATAATATTTGCTTTCGTTACAACGCAAACTTCATGTCTGTTATTTTTAAGCGCATAATCAAATGCGAATTTACAAATTCTCTCGGATGCTCCGCGAGTAATAATCTTGATACTTTCCGCGGTGTCAATATCTTTCATTTGTTCAATTCCGGCATACAAATCTTCCGTATTTTCACGCACAACAACAAGATCAACATTTTCAAAACGAGTTTTAACATTCGGAAGATTTTTACACGGTCTTAAATTAGCATACAAATCCAAATCTTTTCTCAATTGCACATTAACAGATCTGAATCCTTTACCGATAGGCGTTGTAACAGGAGCTTTCAAAGCCACTTTATTTTTAAGTATGGAAGCAATTACGCGTTCCGGTAAAGGCGTCCCCTCAACCTCTGCAACATCAGCCCCGGCAGTTTGGATATCCCAATTAATTTCAAGCCCGCTTGCCTTTATAATTTTCATCACTGCATCGCATATCTCAGGACCGATTCCGTCACCGTTAATTAAGGTTATTGTACACATATAAAGCCTCCATAAATTTATAATATCACAAAACTTGACAAAACATGCAAAATAATATTTAATAAAGGAAAAAAGGAGGATAAATTCATGAAAACAAACACTACAAAAGCGGTTCAGATACTCACCCCCCCCCGAAATTGACACTGTGTAAGGATTTTGCCTTAGCAGAAGGTGCTACACACAATCCTAGTAATGACATGTGTCATAGTGATGTGTTAGCCGAAGGATCTCTTGAAAAGATCCCGCAACAAGTGCGGGATGACAAAGATATGAACGAAGCTCACAGTAAAGAACTTAACGTCCTAACGTCTTATCGTCTTAACGACTTTAAAAAGAAAGCCGGTGCTACGCACGTAGACATGTCCGCCAATATTCGTCGTGCCGCGTTTACCCTCGCGGAGGTTTTAATAACTCTCGGCATAATCGGCATTGTGGCGGCAATGACAATACCGACACTTATTGCTAATTATCAAAAAAAACAGACGGTATCAAAATTAAAACAGACTTATTCAACAATATCTCAGACGCTTACAATGGCGCAGGCAGAGCATGGTGACACCACAACGTGGGAGGTCGCTGGAATTTACGGTACACCTACAGATGATACTAATTTTAATCATAAAGATGCAATAACAAAATTTGCTACAAAATATTTTATCCCGTATTTAAAAGTATCTAAAGATTTTGGTTATACACAAGAACAAACTGTAAATTATGACGGTCCATACAGTCCTGTAACAAATAATTATGTCGCTGGGCGTGGAACTCCTAAATACAGAATTCTATTGACAAATGATATTTTAATAAGTGTCGGTATCGGTACATCCAGCTGCGTAGGCGGTACAAATCCTGATGGCAGTTGTGTATCTACTGAATATAGAAATATTATTTTTGAAGTGGATATAAACGGATTTTCAAAACCGAATACGTACGGAAAAGATATATTTTATATGACATTTGATTTAAGAAAAAGAATATTTGAATTTTTAAAGGGTAATAATAATAGTAGACAAGTTTATTTGAATTATTGTAAAGGTGACCTTGGTTCACAGTTTTGCGGCTATTTAATATCTTTAGACGGCTGGGAAATCAAAGAGGATTATCCGTGGTTTTAGTTAAATATTTCGCTTTTAATTTCATTATTCTTTCAAAGGATTTTTCAATATTTTCGGAAAGTCCTTTGTAGTTATGGGCTTTTTCGACGATAACTTCAATTGCGTTAATTGTTTCGGGATTTGAATTTCTGTAGATAAACATATTTAATCCTGCCCGTATGCCCATCTCAATCTATTCAATCGTTCCGAGTAATAGTAGGTTAGGCATACGGGCACAACAGTAACGCCTTAGTGCCTTGCTGACTTAATATCTTTATCTGAGATTCTTCGCTAACGCTCTGAATGACAGATAAAATTATGCCAAAGTTAAGAGTAGTATCCTGCCTTTGGCAGTGCGGGATGACGTTTAAAGAAATATAATTATTAAGAAATATTAACTTCATAATTGTTAAACACGCAATTAATACCGCACAAAATTTTTTATATAGATAAGGTAGTAAAAGGTAGGTTATAGTTATGGGAATTGCAAGTATTGCCAGAACAGGGCTGAACTATGCGGGCAGGTTAATTTTTGATGACAGGTTTGCAACAAAAGTAACAAGCAGCCTCAAAAATTCAAGCAACTATTACAAAAGAGCAGGCAAAGGAAGATTCTTCCAATTTGACAAACAAATTGGAAGAGCGTTTCAAAAGGCCGACAAATACACTTCAAATAAAAAGATATTCCAGAGTTTAAAAGATTCACTAAAAAGCTATAAGACAGATGTTTCAGCACTCTGGAAAAGTGACAAGAAATTTCTGTCCAAAATCGGCGGTACATTAAAAGGTCTCGGAAAACGAGCCCCATTAATCGGTACGGCGTTAATGGTTGCATTTGAACTTCCGAATATAATTAAAGCAACAAAAGACGGCGGCTTAATAAACGGTGCGGCAGAAGCCGGTAAAAGCGGCGTAAGAATTGCCGCAGGTATAGCATGCGGCGCAATAGGTGCTGCGATTCTGGGGCCGCTTGGAAGTATTCCGGGCTTCATTGTAGGCGATATACTTGGTAAACTCGTTGTCGGCAAAAGTTATTCCGAAAAAAAGGAAGCTCAAAAACAGCAATTTGCTCAAATGAACGGTAATCAGGGAATGCCTTTTATGAATATTCCGCCAATGCAAATGACAATGACGCCTCAGCAATTGCTAATGCTCCAAAATATGCTCTACAGCAACAATAATGATTTTCTAAATAACGCAACTCAAAATCAATTAAACGTTTCAGGATAGCCCGGGATTTTAACCGGGCTTTACATTTCTTAACAAAAAAAGCAATCTTTTTGAGCAAAAAAACTTTATATAAATACGGGGAACAATTATGAGTAATTATATCAACGGAGTTACAGAACGGGATTTATATGTATTGAGTGCAGCCGCAACCGGCGCAGCAATTAACCGTGCAAGTGACGCGGAAGAATTAAAAAATTATTTATTATTCGGCGGCAGCCTGATGGCACTTCCTACGGCCTTCAGAGCAGGCAAAGCCGTTATTTGGGATCTTCCGAAATGGGGTATTCAAAATTACGGAAATTACAAACCCGCTTTACAAAATGTTTATAACAACACAATCGGACAAACAAATATATTCGCACAAAATCGTCAGGCTTTAAAAGGCAATTTCTGGAATACTGTTAACAATACATATTTGCAGGGTGAACTCAAAAAAACAAGTGTTCCTGATTTTGACACTTCAACCCCTCAGGGTGCTAAAAAAGCGGAAATTTATAAAGACGTTAAAAAGTTAACAAATGAAGCAAAAAATTTAAAAGGAAAAGAGCTTGCGGCAAAGATAGATGAAATTAAAATTGCACAGACAAAAGCAAAAATTGCGGAAAATCAAGCAAAAGCAGCAGGGGAAATCACAAGAAACTCAGCCGCAGGAAAAGCAGCCTCCTGGGTTAAGACGAAAACAGGCGTAAGAGCTTTGGAAAATAAAGTTTTGGAAGGCACGATAAGCGGCAATAAAGCAATAAGAACAATCGCAAAAGGTGCAAAAGCAGGCGGAGCAATGGCAGCAATTTCACTGGTTGCGGAAGCACCGACGGTTGTTAAAACATATAAAGAACTCGGTACTAAAAAAGGTACAAAACAACTTGGAAAATCAGTTGTAAAAGTTGCGGCAGATACGGCTGGCTTTGCAATCGGCGCAAAAGTAGGCGGGATTGCGGGCGCTAAAATCGGGGCAACGATAGGTACATGTATCGGCGGCCCGATCGGAACGGCAGTAGGCGGAGCAGTCGGCGCAATTATCGGTATTGCAGGCGGACTTTTGGGAAGCTGGCTTGCAGGTAAAGCAGCAAGAGCAGTTGTCGGTAAAGATGAGCTTGAAATCGCTCAGGAAGAACAAACAAAACAACTTGCGGAAGAAGCAGCCAACAATCCGGAACTCCAGGCCGAACTTGCACTTAAAGCACAGGAAAATCTTGAAAACGGCAACGTTGCCTCAGAAGAAGATGCTGTAGAAATTGCACAAAGTGTAAACAGAGTTGCAGAAGCTGTTACAGGCACACAAACAGGCGGTTACACCTCACCGCAATTCGGCGGCGCAACAACTTCAACAAATCCGTTTACAATGGATGCAGGCTTAAGCGCATTGTTTGCTCTGGCTGACGGCAAAATAAACAACAATTACGGATATATGAACTTTGGTACACAAACTTTTAATCCTTTTATGTACAATACATTTAATACAATGCAAAATCCGTTCTCAATGCCTTTCGGCACAACATATAATCCATTTATGATGAATTACGGCAACCTCGCAGCATAAATAAAAGACCGGCACGTACCGGTCTTTTTAATTTTTATAGTGAAGTAACATTATAATCACGCTCGGCAAGAGATGATGACGTATCAAAAATTCTTGTAAAAAATCTTTCTATTGCGGCTTCCATTCCCTTGATTTCCTTTGTCAAAGACTCAAATCCGCCTTTTTTGGCATCAGTCATTGCATTTGAAAAAATTTCTTCTTGATACATAATTATACTCCTATCTATCTTCACATAGATATATACGTACTTTTATGCCGCAAACTTTAATTTTTTAAACAATATTGTTACAAAATTTAGTATAACGGGAAAATTTAAAAACTTTAAAGTACAATAATTATTATGTAAGAGGAAGTTGTAATGAAAGATTTTCAGTTAACCAGTTATGATTATTATTCAAGCCGCCGTGATATGGAGGTAATTTCACAGATTGTAGAGGCTTTGAAAAAAGTTTTGGAGGAAGACAAACACGCTGTTCAGCCGCTATTTTTAAAAACATCGGAAAATCTTATTCTGAATATTGCGAGAAAAGTTGTTCAAGAAAAGAAAAAAACATTTTTAATAGGTATAACAGGCGAAAGTGCCTCAGGCAAAACAGTTTTTGTTGACAACACAATAAAAGCATGCGTTAAAGACAAAAAAGAAGGCATTTATACGGTAATCCGCTGCGATGATTACTACAAAGACACATCAAAAGAATTGCAGGAAGCGGGAAGTTACGAAGAACTTTTCAAAACGGGCTTCAGCTTTGACACTCCCAATGCAATTGATCTGGATTTAATGAAAGAACATTTGATTGAATTAAAAGCCGGAAGAAGCGTTACATCACCCAAATACGACTTTGTAACCTGCGTTTCCGACCCGAACGGTGATTTCAAAAAACCTGCAAAAGTCGTTCTGACAGAAGGACTTTACGTATTAAATAACGGACTCGCAGATATAATGGACGTAAAAGTTTATGTATTCACTCCGCTTGAAGTAATTAAAGACCGCTGGTACAAACGTGCGGCACTGCGGGGAAAGACAGGAACAGCAGCTGATATGCAGTTTAAAGACGTTAATAAAACGGCGCAGGAATATATCAGACCGAATTACCAGATAGCAGACGCTGTTATAAACGGTATGGTAAGTCAGGAATATATCCAGCAGATTACGGATAAAATATTTAAAGTCTTACACGATATTGATTACTAAAAAAGGCGCCGAAAGGCGCCTTTTTTAGTAACTCATCCTCTGGCAAGGGCAAGTTTCTTCAGTGTGGAAGGCTTTTGTACACTTGTCGCAATTCGGTACAATTTTAACCTTCTGGCAAGGGTCGCATTTAGCTTTTTTAACCTTGTGGCATTTTACTTTTTCACACTTATTGCAGTTTCTGAACCCCGTAAACGGATTCAAACTGCCTATACCGTCATAAGTCCACGCAAAAGCACCTTGTGCCGGCAAAAAGAAAAACGCAAATAAAGCAAGTGATGCAAGTGTTTTTTTCATAATTTACTCCTTTTTTAAAATAGCCGAACCATATCAGCCACATTACCATTTTAAACGTGACAATTGATATTTCCACACCGCATAAGGTAATACAACATAAACAAAAGGAGTTAACAAAAAGTACAATAAAAAAGCGGGCTTCAAAAGAAGTCCGCTTTTTCAAATTTATTCAAGCAAGTTATTTTACTATGCTTGCGTCATCACAGAGGATAACATAAATTTGTTCGCCGGCTTTAGCGTGGTATTTAAGACCCGGAGTAACAAGACCCAAAATCAAACCAACGCCTGCACCAACAGGAGCACCGATAGCGATACCGGTACCGATTTCAGCAGGGTTCGGAATAAATGCGAAACCAACACCTGCGCCGGTACCAACAGCACCAAGACCAACAGTCCACAATGCTATTTTACCTGCAGTCATCCAAGGACCTTCTTTCAAAGCATAATCTCTGTAGAAAGGTTTAGCGTTCAAGTCAACTGTTTTGCCGTCAGGAAGGCAAACTTCGTTTAATTGAATATAAACGCGAGCGTTTTTGTTGAACCATTTTTGAGGAACAACTTCCAACACTTTACCTGAGAATACTGAATTTGCAGGGAACAATACAGTTCCTTCATCAGTGCAGATATCTTGCGGAGCGATAAACTTAACATTGTCACCTGCAGATGCGATTTCTGATTTAAATTTATCAGTGAAAGCAACCGCAAGAACGTTACCGCTCAACACGATATTTCTTTTGTTAGTAATTTTAACTGAATGATTCGGAGCATTTTTCTTCATGGTCAAATGCTCGATAGCAACGACTTTTTCCAAATCCGGACCTACATATTCTTCTTTTACAAGACCGATTTTATCTTTTAATCTTGCAAGAAGAACAGCAGCTTCCGCTCTAGTTAAATCGTCATTCGGACGCAATTCGTTAGCATTCGGATAGTTTACGTAAATACCGTAAGCCAAAGATTTTGCATAAGGTCTTTTAGACCACGGAGCAACCTGATCAGCATCAGAGAAATTATTCAAGATAGCAACATCAGCTGCGCCGTCTTTTGTAATGTGGCTGATAACAGATTGAACTTCAGATCTTGTCATAACCTTTTGCGGTTTAAATGTTTTGTCCGGATAACCGTAAACCAAACCTAACTGCTGAGAGCGCAAAATATCAGCGTAATCAGCGTTTGATGATGAAACATCAGTAAAGATGTTTTTAATGTTAACATTCAAATTGTCATTAGACAAAAGCTTCAACAAAGCTTTAACGAATTCAACTCTCTGAACGGTATCTTCCGGATAAAAGTTCCCTGCGTCATCAAGAGTCATAATGTTGTCTGCAACGACTTCAGCTATTTCAGGTCTTGCCCAGTAATCCTTGCTAACGTCCAAAATCTTAACAGATTCTGACGCCAAAACAGGAAGCATGTTCCAAGCCATTAAGCTGACAGCCATTAACCCGGCTAAAATTTTTTTCATAATAATCTTCCTTCTCATACCACTAGTAAACTATTTTTTTTTATAGTATAACGTAATTATCATGATTTGTAAAGTCTTAATCATAATTTAAATATACATTGGAGGAGAAGCACATGGAAGATTATACAATGACCAAAATTGTTGCTACACTTGGCCCCGCAAGCAACACAAAAGAAAAAATACGCGAACTTTTCAACGCAGGCGTCACAATGTTCAGAATAAATTCATCACACGAAACGCCTGAAGTTCACCAGAAAACTCTGGATTTAATACGTGAAATTGAAAAAGAAGAAAAAAAACTTATCCCTGTACTTTTAGACCTTCAGGGACCGAAAATCCGGCTTGGAATCCTTGACGCTCCCATAGAAATCAAGAAGGGCGAAATACTAAAATTCAGGCATCAGGACAATCAAACAGAAGATATTATTCCGGTTGATTATGCAGGTATAGCAAAAGACGTTAAAAAAGGCGAAAAAATACTTATTGATGACGGCAAAATTCAATTAGAAGTAGAAAAAGTCGAAGGAGATGTCATTTTCGCAAAAGTTTTAACAGACGGACTTTTGAAACAGAGAAAAGGGATAAATATTCCGGGTTCCACGGGCAGCATTGACGTTTTGACCGAACGCGACAAAATATTCATTGATTTTGCGGTTAAAAATAACATTGACTACATCGGACTTTCTTTTGTAAGAACTCCCGATGATGTCGCAAAACTCAGAGAAATTCTGCGTTCAAAAAACAGTGACATAAGAATTATATCCAAAATTGAAAAACCTCAGGCTGTTGATAATATTGATGAAATCATTGAGCTTTCCGACGGAATTATGGTTGCCAGAGGCGATTTAGGGATTGAAATTTCGACCGAAAAAGTTCCTATTGTCCAGAAAACAATAATCAAAAAAGCAAATTTCAAAAGCAAAGCCGTAATTGTCGCGACACAAATGCTTGAAAGCATGATAGAAAACCCGATTCCGACCCGTGCGGAAGCCTCTGACGTTGCAAACGCAATTTTGGACGGCACTGATGCAATTATGCTCTCAGGCGAAACCGCTGCAGGCAAATATCCCGTAGAAGCGGTTAAAATGATGAAATTAATTGCGGAAAATGCCGAAAACAGTCTGTTTTTACACCACAACTGTTTCCCGAAAAGGATGATTGACCAGAACAATACTCAAGCAATGGCAATAGGCATGGCGCTTTCCGACATGATTAAAAAAGTTCCTAATATAAAAGCAATTGTCGCCCTGACAGGAAGCGGATTTACTCCCGTATTCTTATCCGAAAGCAAACCGTCTGTTCCTATTCTGGCCTGCTGTCCGGATTTAAAAATCTGCAGAGCAATAAAATTATACAGAGCGGTTTTCCCGATTACATTCAAATTTGAAAGAAAAATTGACCGCTCATCACTCGACAGAATGGATAAATTTCTGATGAAAAAACTTAATTTCAAATCACAGGATACCGTAATCATAACGGGTTCCGTCCCGAATGTCCTTGTGGGCGGAACAAATTTCATCAAAATCCACAAAATCGACGAAACAGCATAAAAAAAAGCCCCTTTTTCAGGGGCTTAAATTTTTTCTAGGAAATAGGAATAGGAAGTAGTCTCTCTTTACTTAAACGGAAATAATCTCTCTCTTAACATCTCTCATGTTAATTTAATGTTCTTATATATATAAAGTATATACTTTTTACTCAAATTCAGAAGTAGCAATTTTTGTTACAAAAATTAATATTAAGAATTTGCCCAAAAGAGGTGTTTATAATACAATAAATAAGTAGTTAAGAATTTTGGGGTTAAGAGATGCTGGTATCATCCATAGCGAAATTGACAGCCGTAAATACGAACAATTACAAAACACAAAATACTTTTAACGGCGACAAAAATACTCAAATTATGCAGAATAAAAATAATACTGCAGATGACATGCCAAAAAACAGCAATATGACAGAGCACGGCAAAAACTTAAACGTATTAGCTTAAACGCTCGTCAAACAAATATTTAACAAAAACGGAAAACATTGCAGGGATAACTGAAACACCTAAAAGAACGTTTGTAATACCGAATTTTTGGGCGACATAACCGTTTAGAGACATAATGAGTGCAACAATTCCCCACGAAAAACCGTTAATAAATCCGCCGATAATGCTTTTATATTCGGGGATAATACTCTGCGCCATATTCATAGTGACAGGCACTGCAAGCATAGTGACAAATCCCATTACGAAATAAACCGCAAAAGAAAACGCAGGAAAAGCCTTATAAGTCAAAACAAACAAAAACATTAAAGGCAAAGTTGATATCATGGAAAAGTAAAACACATTACGTGTTCCGACAAGCTTTTCGAATTTGTTGCTGAGAATAGACCCTATACCGCCGACAAAGATAAATACAAATAACGCCGCACCTATGAAAAACGGCGAATATCCCATATCTTTCCACAAGAACGGCAAAAGAATAAAGCAAGACGTTGAGATTAAAGATTTCAGCATGGAAATCACATTCAAAATATTCAACTTTCTGCTGGAAAGTATTGCCTTAAATGCGGCATTTAATTCAAAATGCGGTCTTACAATTTTTAAATTGGAAATTTTAGGTACAAACCAGAACATAAGCCCTGCCCAAATAAGGCCGATAAGCGAAAGTACAGGCATTTTGTTAAGTCCCCAGAATTGGGCTACATAAGCGGATAGCAGCGGGCCGACAGAATAGCCTAAAGTTCCCATTCCAAGGAATATTCCCATATATTTTACCCTGTCTAGTCCGGCGTATTTATTTGCAAGGCCGAGCGCCTGAGGGTGAAAAAGGCTTGAGCCGAGGCTTCCCAGAATAATAAAAACTATCATGACCGGCAAAGTTTCAGACGCCGGCGCAAACGGTATAAAACATGATGTAAAAAGCAGTCCCCAGAAAATAAAGGCACGTTTCAGCATGTTATCTGCAAAAAAACCGAAAATCGGCTGCAAAAGCGACGAAAAAATATGCGACATACTCAAAACAACAGTCGCAACCGCCATAGAAATCCCGATTTTTGCCGCAATAAACGGCATAATAGGATTCAGAAAGCCCGTATAAATATCGTTTACAAAATGGCCGCCCGCAAGCCAAATTCGTGC